>NZ_JALKIK010000041.1:0-41691 GCF_023050955.1 Anaerobiospirillum sp. NML120511 | reverse complement strand
CATGCTGATTTGCCTGTATACAAGGCTTTTCGTCATAACTTAAAACAACAATGTTTTCATCATCATCTTCTGTCACTTTGCAGAGCGCTCTATGAACACTGGTAATCTTAGCCTCATAGTCGCGATCGGTACTGAAGCAGTAAGAGCCAGATGGACGCCTTGCTATGCCGTGTTTTTTGCAGAACCTGCACATAGTTGACGGAGATACCCTCATAACTGCTGCAAGGCCAGCAATTGTCCAGAAGTCAGATGAACTGATTGAATCTCTGGCATGATCGAACTCATCAAGGGATTTTATGTAATCAGGGCTTGTGAAGCAGAGCTCCTTAATCTCCTCAATAGAGTCAGTACTTAAAGATGGTGGACGACCTGATCGTGGACGGTCACGTAAACCGTTAACGCCATGCTCTATGTATCTGCTAAGCCACCTTCTAATAAATTGTCTTGATTTTGAAGTAAGTCTGGATAATTCACAAATTGTTTTGGAGCGCATTGCGCTAAGAACAACGTTACAACGTTCTTTAATACCGTGCTGGTCAATCCTCCTTGAGGAGGTCTGCTGAATAATGGCAAGTTCTTCAGGATTTTGTTTCAAACGGGATTTTACTTGCTGTAAAATCGTTCCTGGCTGCTTATGCAGGGCATGGGCAGCCTGTGAATCAGGGCATTCTACTTTTTTCATAAGCCCTGATTCTACTATATATTTGCAGATTACGATACGTATTTAGTGCTAGTACTCAGTGGGTCAAAACTTTTGAAATCTGATACTAGTGCCTGGTAATCGGCATAAATATCATATTTTGCTTAAGTACACGGGCATGGTAAATTTCAGAAATAATTCCAGTATTTTCAGGCAGGACCTTTTGATATCGTTTGAAAAGCCATATGGCCTGAGCCTCATGGTATAAGTCTCCATGCCTGGTCGTGATGTCCTTCTGATGTATTTGTTCTGGCCTGATGCAGCTGCAGGCGGACAGACATTATGCTGACTGTGCCATGGGCTGCGGGCATCTCAGTCCAGTTTTTCAAATGGTCGGCTGAGCCGACCTGATCCTTAATTTGCTGATTGTTTTTGTGCTGCTGATACTGCGCAGCCCAGGTACAGTATTTCTTGCCTGTACGTCCTTGCCAGTCATCAAAATGCCCGTTGTTGCCCGGGCTCTATTTGCAGGCCCAGGCCAGCTCTCATGGCTGGTGTTACCCAGGCCAGCTCTCATGGCTGGTGTTACCCAGACCGGCTCCCATGGCTGGTGTTACCCAGGCCTGCTCTCATGGCTGGTGCTACCCTGGATCTGGCCTTGTGCCGCAAACGCAGCAGTGCAAAAGTGCACGGGGCACTCAATGCAAAAAATGCACGGAGGCACGCGCAATAATGCAGCCCAGGGCTGCATTGTGATAAGAACTTCCTGATGTTGCAGTGATGATTGTTTCAGGCAGAGTGTGATAATTATCAGGGGGATGAGGTTTGTCCCTCTCGATGTCCAAACAGGGCCATACATGAATTTAAACCCTGATCCTTATTGATACTCCTTGTCTGTCCTGAGTTTTATCCTGGCTTTAAGGGCGGATATTAAGTCAGGGATTTCCGGCGGAGAGTTTTGTCCGGGTTTTCCGGCATGTCTTTGCTGGCTGAGATTTCAGTGCGCAGCCTGCCTGCCTTACTGAAATGGGGGCCTTACAGCCTTGAACAAGGAGCGTGCCTTCTGATGTCACTTCCAGGTGTTTACGTGGCTCAGGTGTCCTTGCACATGTGTGATTCCATGACGGCGTCTGTGTCCAGCGATCTGTACATAACTTCATGACAATTTCATGGTACTCAGTCTGTAAACACAGATATACAGGCCATCAGCCAGCATCCATAGTTATAAACTTTTGGTTGAAATACTCACACTTTATGTATCTAAAAGCAAGAAATCTCAGAAACGGAACAGCTAAATCTTGATAACTGTCACAAGTGCTCCGGCACGTAAATAGCGAAAAGTGCACGAAATCCGACGGATTGTCCTGTTATATTCATCAGTACCGGGATAAAGAAAAAGCCTCATGCACGGGGCCGCTGATCGCGCCCTCAAGGCATGAGGCTTAATTGTCTGCAGTCACGGGGACTCTGAAGCTGAGGCTGAGGCAGCGTCCCGGGTACCGGGGCTTTGCCCGGGGCAAGGCTATGGCCCGGCCGGGCACGCTTCGGGCCAGTGGTCAGGTGCCAGGAGCCGGGACCGTGGATGGGCACGGAGGTGCCGCCAGGCGGTCAGTTGCGCATGCGCAGGCAGCCATCCATTTCGTTGAGGGTCTTGCGCGTGGCACCACGGCCGTTCTGCTGAATGTCAAAGGCGCGCATGCCCGTGGTGACCATGAGCTCATTGTCATCAAGAAACATCTTGATGACAGCAAACAGGCGGCGATGATCATTGGCGACATAGGCCGCTCCGTTTTCAATGAGATTGTCGTACTGCTCATCGAAGTTGTAGTAAAAAGGACCGGTAATGACAGGCAGGGAGAAAAAGGCCGGTTCCAGAGGATTATGACCGCCTACATCAACGAAGCTGCCACCCATGATGATGATGTCGCACAGGCCCAGGTAGAGCTCGATTTCGCCCATGGAGTTGCCAATGAGCACATCCTGGGTGAAGTTGCTCAGATCAGGGTTGAGATTGGTCCTCAGAGCAAAAGAACCATGGATATTGTTGAGGAAGTTGACAGCACGGGCAGTACCGGCGTGGTGGCGCGGTACCAGCACCAGACGCAGATCAGGGTACTGCTCCTTCATGGCATAGAAGGTTTCAATAATCATGGCCTCTTCACCATCGTGGGTGGATATGGCGCCGATAATCTTAAGGTCAGACCACTGCATGCGCACGTGACGGGCAGCGCGGAAGCGGGGCTCGTCAGGTGAGAGATCATATTTGAGTGAGCCTGTCATGCGCAGTCGGTCAGAAGGTACGCCAATGCGCTTGAAGCGTTCCATATCATCAGCGGTCTGGCACAGTACCAGATCAAGTTTGCTGCTGATGAGATCCATGGTCAGAGTGCGGTGCTCCAGGTACTTAAGGCAGGTCTTTTCAGGCATGCGTGCATTGATGATGCAGATGCGGGTACCCCATGCATGGGTGACATTAAGCAGAGATGGCCACAGCTCTGTTTCCATGATATACAGAGCAGAAGGGTTGAAGTTTCTTAAAAAGCGCCATACTGCCAGAGGGGAGTCAAGAGGAGCAAAGACATGGTTGATGCCCTCGATCTTTTCAATTTCACGGGCACCTGAGGTAGTGGTTGTGGTCACCAGCACGGTAAGCTTGGGATGACGGCGCATGAATGCCTTGATAAGCGGGCGGGCAGCAATAGCCTCGCCCACACTTACAGTGTGGAACCAGATGCAGTTGCGAAAGCCTGTGCTGTAGTGGCCCAGAAGCTCACAGGCACGGCGGCCATAAGGCGGATCACGTCTCTTTTTGTACATGAGGTACAGCATGCCCAGCGGGGCTATCACGGTGGTGATCAGGCCATACAGCCAGTAAATCAGTCGGGATTTTAAGGACATAATCACAGCTATTCGTTGGGAGAGAACATTACTGTTTCAGGCACAGTATCAGGCAGCCGGCGCCAGGAATAAGACGCCCGTGGCCATTGTCATTTTATGTTGCAGCTTGCGTGCCCGTATGCCAGCGGCAAGCGCTGGCCTTGCAAGGCTCTGGCCTGATCCGGGCCTGCCCTGCTGCGCGCGGCAGACGGCCGGGCAGCCTGCCAGGCCTGCCCTGACGGGGCCGGTCCGGCAGCGGGTGCGGGCGCTTGTCAGGCTGTAGGAATGGCTGGCAGCAGCAGTTTTTCCAGGCTGGAAATGACCTGCTCCGGGGTGAGTTCTTTCAGGCAGTTATAGTGGCCATACTGGCAGGTGCGCTTAAAGCAGGGATGGCATGGCTGAGTGGACTCTACACATACAGCTCTGTCAGAAAGAGGCGGGGTATACAGGGTGGAGGTGGAGCCGAAAATACATACCTGAGGCACACCTGCGGCAGCCACGGTATGCATCATGCCCGAGTCATTGCAGACACCGGCACTGCATGAACCCACCAGATCAAGGGCTTCGGTCAGATCAGTAAGGCCTGCAATGTCATGGAAATATGGCTCAAGGGACGGATCTTCACTGACTATGCTGTTTTTGATGAGCTCAACTGTAGGCTTGTCCTTTGGAGAGCCCATACCAAGCACACTCCAGCCCTTTTTAATAAAATGAGCGCTGACACGGCCAAAGTACTCAGGTGGCCAGAGCTTGGAAGGTCCGTAGTTGGCGCCACAGCCAAGGACCATCAGCGGACGGTCCAGGCTCAGTCCCAGACGCTCAAGCAGCGCCTCGTCAGGACGACGGGTCTGAAGTAAAGGATAGTCAAAGGCCGGCAGGCTTTCATCTCCGGTAACAGTTTTGTCATCAACCCAGGCAAGAGCCACATAGCGGTTGACCATACGGGCAAAATTCTTCTTGTCCGAGCGCATTCTGTTGACAATGAAATAACGTGACTCGCCCTTGAGCGCTATGCGCTCAGGAATGCCGGCAAAAAAAGGAATCAGGGCTGACTTGAAAGAGTTGGGCAGGATGAAGGCACGGTCAAACTTGAGCGCAGCGAGTTTTTTACCCTCCTGCATGCGTTTTGACAGCAGCAGATCGCCATGGGCAAAAGGGTTTTCCATAATCTCATCAACTTCAGGCATGCGCTCAATAATGCAGTGGGCATAGGCAGGGGCATACATGGTGATGGTGCAGGAAGGGTCCTGCTTTTTAAGGGTTTTGAGCAGGCTCTGGGACATGATGATGTCGCCCAGCCAGGCAGGTGAGACGATGAGAATACGAGCAGACATGTGTACCACTTAAGAGAGAGGAGCCATAAGCCGTCCGGTGCACGAGTTCAGATCCTGTTATCACCGTCGCTGCGGCTGACGCAGTTCTGCCGGAGGCCTTAATCAAGCAATGGGATTAGTGTATCAGCATTAGGTCCTTAAAGACAGAACACCATACTTCAAGGGCCCGGCCGCACATGGCGGCATTTTCAGGCAGGAGCGGCTGCTTGTGCTGGACGGCCTTGCAGGCCTTGCCCGCATCGCTCCCTGCGCAGGTGGCACCGCCTGGCAAGGGCCTTGCTGTGCGGGCGCCGGTGCCAGTGCGCGGCTGCCAGTGCGCGGGTGCTGGCTGCGCAGGCGCGGCTGCTTGCCCTGGCGGGCGGGCGGGCAGGCGGGATTAAACAGCTTGCTTATGAGTGCTGCAGCGGCGAAAATGATGGAGCTGCCAGGCCCGGGCGTCAGGTCTTTTCCTGTCAGTTCTCCGGGAGGGGCAGTGAGCATCATGGCAGTGGGCATGAGAGCAGGATCTCATACAATGCCTGAGCCGAAATGACAGTAGGAGCGTGTAATTATGATTATCGTAACTGGTGGTGCCGGTTTTATTGGCAGCAATATCGTAAAGCTGTTAAATGAGCGCGGCCGTCGTGACATCCTGGTAGTAGACAACCTGAAAAACGGCCACAAATTCGTCAATCTGGTAGATCTTGATATTGCCGATTACATGGACAGAGAGGACTTCCGTGCTCTGATTAAGGATGAGCGCGCCTTTAACAGCAAGTACGGCTGTGCCAGTGTCGATGCCGTTTTCCATGAGGGTGCCTGCTCTGCTACCACCGAGTGGGACGGCAAGTATGTCATGGACAATAACTACCAGTACACAGTAGATCTATTTGAGTTCTGCACCTCCCACCGCATTCCTTTCCTCTACGCATCCTCTGCAGCCACCTATGGCGACAAAACTGTCTTTGTTGAGGACCGCGCCCATGAGGGACCGCTCAATGTCTACGGCTACTCCAAGTTCCTTTTTGACGAGTATCTGCGCTCTCGTATTGCCACTCTCAAGTCCCAGGTAGTAGGCTTCCGCTACTTTAATGTCTATGGTCCACGCGAGGGCCACAAGGGATCCATGGCCTCAGTTGCTTTCCACCTGAACAATCAGATGCTCAGGGGTGAAAATCCAAAGCTGTTCAAGGGCTGTGACGGCTATGCCGATGGCGGCCAGACCCGTGACTTCGTTTACGTTGAGGACGTAGCTAAGGTAAATCTGTGGTTCTGGGAGCATAATGGCCCTTCAGGTATCTATAACTGCGGCACCGGTCGTGCCGAGCCATTTTCCAATGTTGCTCAGGCTGTTATTGACCATCATGGCCGTGGTGAAATTGAATTCATCCCGTTCCCTGATCACCTCAAGGGTCACTACCAGAGCTTTACTCAGGCCGATCTGACCAGACTGCGTGCTGCCGGCTGCGATGTTGAGTTCAAGACCGTGGCTCAGGGCGTTGCCGAGTACATGAAATGGCTCAATTCAAAGAAATAGACGACTACAACTTCCCTTTTGAGATTGGAGTTTTAAAAGACAGAAGCAAGGCTCTGACCTTTGCTGACTATCTCAACTCCATAGGCATAAAGGCCACGGCCAAACCGGGCTTTGGTGCCAGCTACTCAATTTATGTAGCCAACGAGTCCGATGTCTCAAAGGCCAAGCTTGAGCTGCTGCGTTTTGGCGACAATCCTTTTGCCAGGGCCTATAACAGGGCATCCTGGACTCAGGGACGCACAGTAAAAAGAGAAAAGACTCAGGGCAGCGGTTTTTTAAGCTTCTCAATGGGTACTTACCAGTGGAAGCTCATGAGCCTGACCTCAATTACCGAGGTACTCTGCATAGCGATTTATCTGCTGTGTCTGGTTCCTGATATGGAGGACATGTTCCTCAGTGCTCTTGCCTGGACCTCTGTGTATGAGATAACAGGCAACTTTGAGATTTTCCGTGCCATCACCCCGGTATTTCTGCACTTTGGCATCTTCCATATAGCCTTTAACATGGTGATGTTTGAGGCTTTCGGCCGTCCGATTGAACGTCACTTCGGTGCCTGGAAACTGGCTTACATAATGATTTCCATAGCCATTGTTTCCAACTTCCTGCAGGTCATGTTTATTCCTCAGGGAGCGGTCTTTGGTGGCATGTCAGGTGTGGTCTACGGCCTTATCGGCTATATGGGTATACTCTCACGACGTGAGGATTTGCCAGATGATCTCAGACTGCCTCAGGGTCTGCTGCTGGTAAGCTTTATCTTCATCGGTATAGGCTTCTTCTTCAGCGGCATTGCCAACCTCTGTCACGTAGGTGGCATGCTCCTTGGTCTGGCCCTTGGCTTTCTTGACTACCGTCGTCCTCTCAACCGACGCCAGAGCAGGTAAGACTCCAGTGCCTCCAGGGCCAGCACCATCAGGTCCGATGGCTCTGATGGTGCTGGCCCTGACCGGCGCAGGCGGGTGTACCGGCCGTTTGGACGGGCCGTCAGACGGCCCTGTGCCTTAGCGGACCATAAAAAAAGCGTAATCCCCCTCTATGGGAGATTACGCTTTTTTCATGGCTGCTGCCCTGAGGCTGCAGCCAGGTGAAGCACTGGATCAGGCAAAGGACCTGAGCAGAGAAACTTTGAGACTACTGGTAGATGTAGTTGGTGAAGAGCAGATCCTGGATAACAGGGCCGTTCTTCTTGGAAGCCAGCAGCTCGGCAACGCGGGCACGGCACTCGGCACGCAGAGCCTCACGGCCTGCAGCGGTGGCAATGGCGTTGTATTCCTTGGCACCGATAATGGTAATGATAGCGTCGCGAATCAGGGCGTCATGCTCGGTTACCAGCGGAAGATCGCGGCTGTCCTTGACCATTACATTTACATGAACACGTAAATAGTGGAGACGGCCGCCGCCGGAGTTTGCCAGGTTGGTGGTAAAGTCCGGGGTCATATCATAGTAGCCAATCTCAGGAGTCATGGCTTCAGCCAGAGCCATTGCAGGATCCTGGGCCTCAGTGGCTATATCAATTGGTTCATGTGGTGCTGCTGCAAATGCAGGAGCAGTGGAGCTTAAAAGCAGCGCAGTGGCGGCAGTGAGCAAAATCTTCTGGTACATGACGGACTAATTTCCTGATTGCTAACAAGACTTGCCTAATAATAAACCTGATGCATGTAAAACGCATCATGATGAACAAGACTTGATCTAAATTTTCGACCATGAGCTTTTTGCCTGTCCTTAACGGCGGGGCAAGGCATTGCCAGGCAGGGCTGCACGTCCTGACGGTATAAGCAAACCATCATGGAATTAATCGGCACATAAATTAACTTCTGCAGGTACATGGCTCTGCGGATGTCAAAAATATGTGATTCTGCCCTGATAAGGGGCTGATTTTACAGTTTTTTGCAAAAGCTTTGCCAACAAAGCCCCGCGACGGGCCTCCAGGCCCGGCGTATGTATCAGCTTTGTCAGCAACAAATCACGGGCTTTGCCCGGGTCCCGGGCCCGTCCCTGGGCCGGGCATGGCTTTTCCCAGATGGGACAGGGCGTGGGCCTGGTTTTGCCAACACCGGACAGGGCGTGGGCCGTGTTCAGGCCAGGACTTATGGCTGGTCCTGACCTGCGGTGGCGGCGCCAGCAGCGGCGCTGGCAGCGCCGGCTGCTGCCTTGTCGTCAGAGAGGTCCCGGCGCAGCGGGCGTATGGCTGAGGCACGGCCGTCGGCTATGCGGGCTGCGGTTTCAGCTGAACGCTGAGCTGCCTGGGCAGCGGCATCTGCTGCAGCTTTCTCGGTACGGCGGCGGGCATTGGAGATCTTAATCTCGGCAATTTCACGCTTGAGATGGCGTACCAGCTTGGCTGCCAGAAGAGGTTCGGCTGCATGAGCAAGGCGGATGATCTTCTCCTGATGAGGGCAGATAGTCTGATCATCATGGTATTCAAAGTAATTGTGACGGATGAAGGTGTCACACATGATGTTGAACATGATGGGATCGGCAAACTCAGGAGAGTTATTGGTAATGTCTGATGGTACCTTCTTGCACAGATCAACGCAGGTATCAATAAATTCCTGCTTTTGAATCATACCGTCGCCAGTCTGTCTGAGAATGGATACGGCAATGAGGTAGCGCACCAGATTCAGACGAATGGAGCTTGAGAGGATCAGCAGTTCTTCAAAGCCGTCGCCGGAGAGAGTGAGCATGTGATTTTCCAGCTCAGTGATATAGCCGCCGGTGACAAAGGCATTGATGTACTTGTTGATCATATGGTCCAGTTCTTCTTCACGCACAGGAGCAAAGAGCTCATGTTTGAGAAAGTAGAACAGGGAGCGGGTGTTGGTAATGACATCCTCGCGCATGATGTGGCCATTGCGGATGAGGATGTTGGCAATCAGAGCCGGCAGAGCAAAAAGATGCAGAATGTTGTTCTGGAAATAGGTCAGCTGCAGGGTCTGGCCTCGGCTTGGGCGTACAAACTTCATGTCATCGCCCACATCATAGACCTTGAACTTGTTGAGCTCGAGAGCCTGAGAAATCAGAGTCTCAAGGCTTGAGGTAGGCATGAGATTCTTACGGCGCGGATCGCAGCTGAGCACGATGAGATAGAGCTTGAGACAGCGTTTGAGCATGTGAATGCTCATGGTGTGGTCAGCATCACCAATGATGGCCAGGGCACAAAGGTTAATGGCATTGACCGAGGCTGAGTCATTGAGCTTGATAATAATCTCATGGCTGAGCTGATTGACCGTGTCATAGAGCCACTCAGGGCGTGAGTTGCCCTCAGGGTCAATGCAGCTGTGCCAGTCAGGCACATGCTCAGACAGGAAGCGCGGCACAATAACAGGCTCGCCGAAATTGACATAGCCGCGTCCGTAGTAGCGCAGACGCTTGAAAATACCCAGCAGGCCCCTGATGCTTTCCTTCTGCTTCTTGGCGCCCTGCAGCTCGTGCATGTAGGAGCCCACCTCCATGACATGCTCATAGCCCAGATAGGTTGGAATGAAGGCAATAGGTCGTTCAATACCGCGCAACTGAGCCTGTACGGTCATGGATACCATGCCGGTACGTGGCGGCAGGGTGCGTCCGGTACGGGAACGGCCGCCCTCAATAAAGAACTCGGTGGCATAGCCGCGCTCAAAGAGCACGAACAGATACTCACGGAACAGGGCAGTGTAGAAAGAGTCGCCCTTCATCTTGCGGCGGATAAAGTAGGAGCCGCAGCGGCGGATAATCTGACCTACAGGGAAGAAGTTGAGGTTGTCACCTGATGCCACCTGAGGAATAGGCAGGCCTTCATGGAAGATGGCAAAGAGCAGCAGGATGTAATCCATGTGCGAACGGTGGCAGGGAATGTAGATAATTTCATAGCCGTTCTTGACCAGCTCGCGCACTCTGTTGGCGCCTACAATGCTCTGGCCATGGTAAATACGCTTCCAGATAAGGGAGATGATGGTGTTGAAAAAGCGCAGCAGCGGATAGCGGGTATCAGCAATCATGACATCAAAGATGTCATAGGCCTTTTTCTCCACAATTTCCTTGCTCTCACCTGTTTTGGCCATGCTTGCGGCAATGGCTTTCTGAGTTCCCGGACGCTGAACCAGCTCCTGGAGCAGGCGGGTACGGTTAGGGAAAGGGCGTCCGACAATAGAGCGGGCCTTACTCAGAAAGTGAAAAGAGATAAGACGCTTTAAGGTAGTACGGCGGGTCTCGGGATTTTCAATCAAATCAAGACGGCCCTTGAGAACCGAGGCAAGGCAGGGATCGGAAATGATGGTGCTGTTATCGCGGCCGGCAAAGGTCAGAGTAAGGAATTTGCGCCAGCCCGGAGTAGACAGATCGATGCCCCGGATAGCCTTGCCTTCTATGGAAGGGTCGCGTGACCAGAGCACGGAAATAGGAATGATCTGAACGTCAGTTTTAAAGTGCTCGCAGGCATCAAACCACTCAAAAATGACTTCACTGATATCCCTGGCATAGGCCTTGGAGCTGAAAAAAGAAGGACTGCGCAGATAGGCGGTACGTGGCAGCTCACGATCGCCAATGATGATATTGTCAAAAGGACTTGGCCAGCCCAGCTTGCTGGTAAGGCGCTCGACAGTAAGCATGTTGCCTACTGATGAGGACACCATGATGTAGACAATCTGCTTTGAGTCATTAATCTTGAAGTGCTTGAGCGGCTCAAAAGGAATAGGCTCACATGTGGCAGTGATCCTGATAGGCCAGTAAAAAAGAGCGCGTAGAAAACGATTAACCATCATATTAGTCAGGCTCCTCATTTGGCAGAGAGCTGCTCAATCGCAATTGCTCTTACAGGCGTGACAGGCCGGTATAAAGCAAGTAAGGCCCCTTTCCTTATTGTCAGCGGCATTAAACAGGTTTACCGGGGCGGGAAATAAAAGAGAAAGGTCAGGCAGGGAATCCGTGGTCTCAGACTCCTTATCACTGCCACGTCGCTGGGGAGAGCTGTCAGCCGTAAAAATCACATGCTTGACTGGCCTGATGTCCCCACGCATCGGCCATAACTCAGTCAATACCTACAATGTACACAATGCAGGCACAAATTCCACATCCTACCCCTTATGGGGAGGGCCTTTTACTGCTTTTTGGTTGTATCTCACATATTTCAAAAATAGACAGAATTTTTTTGTCCTTAGAGCTTGATTATCCTGTCCATGTCATTACGGTCCAGGGTGGTTTCAATGTCTGCAAAACCATAAACGTGATGCATAAGCGCGTACTTTGCAAAGCTATTGCATTCCTGGGTCATATTATTTTTTAACTGCAATTAATAAAGTCATTAAAAAAATTATGACATCTGGACGCACTCAGGCTTATGATGAGCTGCAGCCTTACCGGCAGAAAAAGCCGGGAACAGCTTACGGGTATCAACAGCAGTACTGCGCCTGGTGCACAGGCATGATCGGCCTGTCAGTCGCAGTTTATTGTAACTGGACAAAGCAAGCTCAGCATTAGGAAAACCGTTAGCTCTCAGTATCTAAAATTAGAGGTGCACAATGGGGGTTAGAGTTGTAAAACTCCGGTAAGATAAGGATTTAAATGAGTTTTTGTTGCTGTGGGCTTGCATCTTTTTTCAGTAACGGTAAGCTCAGAACCCGCAATATAAAACTCTTATTCTATGCTCAGTCCCGGGCCTGCAGCAACCACAATGACAAGTTTACCGGCCCGCACCTCTGAAAGATGACTCAGCCGCCGTCGAGACTGCCATCGAGGCCGCCGTTGAGGCGCGCGCCATCGGGGCCGCCGGGCATTGCCGCTGTGCGCTGCACATAAGGGTGGCGCAGGCGGGCAGGAACAGGCATGGAAGAAAGTAAAAACAGGAAAAGAGCAGTGGAAAAGTTAGAACAGTTCAGCAAGGCTGAAGACGCTCCCTCTCATGTAGCTCAGACTCTGGCTCGTAAGGGGCTTGCAGGCAACATGCAGGGCGCTGCCGGGCATATGCCTGATGACGATTCGGACAGTGAAAGCATGTCCGTCAGGGAAGCTGCCCGCATTGAAAAGATCAAAGTAATCAAAAATACCGCCTGCACCAGTGACTGCGCCGCCGGTGCTGCCAGTGGCAGCGGCGCTACTGACTGCAAGTGTGCCCCGGCCGACATGAAAAACTGTCAGAGCTGCGCTGCCTCTGCAGGAGGTGAGGGCTGTCCTGATGGTAAAAGCTCAGGCTGCTCACATGAGAGCAGCAGTGCCGAAGTTATTCCTGAGCGCTACAAAAAGCTGGTACTGCTGGCCGGTACCGCATCAGTAGTAACAGCCGTACTTCTGATTGTCATGAAGTTTGTGGTGTGGCTCTTTTCAGGTTCGGCCACCATTCTGGCATCTCTTACCGACTCTCTTATTGACCTTGGTGCTTCCTTTATCAACCTGCTGGCACTGCGTTATGCTCTGCAGCCGGCTGACAAGCAGCACCGCTTTGGTCATTACAAGGCCGAGGCTCTGGCCTCCCTGTCTCAGGCAGCATTTATCTGCGGATCAGCCCTGCTGCTGATCTTCAACGGTTATGAGCGCCTGATGAAGCCAGTGGCCATTGGCTATATCGACATAGCCATTTATGTGTCCATAGCCTCCATTGTGCTCACATTAATGCTGACCATGTTCCAGGGCTATGTGTGCAAGCTTACCCAGTCAGAGGCCGTGGCAGCTGACCGCTTCCACTATCTTTCTGACGTCGGACTGAACCTGAGCGTTATTGTTTCTCTGGTACTGACCCGTATGGGCTATGAGTGGTCTGACGGTCTGGTCACCATTCTGCTTGGTCTGTACATCATGAAGAGCTCCTGGCATATTGGCCATGTAGCTGTAGGTACTCTGCTGGACAAGTCCATGAGTGTTGAGGATAACAACAAGATTATCCGCTCCATTCTGGCTGTGGACGGCATCGACTCTTTCCATGATCTGCGTACCCGTAAGGCCGGTCCTCAGCACTATATTCAGTGCCATATCGTAATTGATCACTCAATGCCACTTGGTCAGGCTCATGATCTTGCTGACGAGGCCGAGCACAATATACGCCGCTTCTTCCCTGATGCTGACATCTCTTTGCATATGGAGCCGGATCATAACGAGACCTTTAAGGACATTACCTTTATCGACAGTCAGTTCTGTCAGGTGCCAGTCAACTTCTATGGCCGCTCAGGCAGCGCCTCGGCTGACGACACGCAGCCAGCAGCCGATGCTGCAGCCGCTGCCAGCGCCAAAGCAGGTGACAGTGACAGGGGCGCTGCCCAGGCTGCAGGTGCTCCAGCTGCTGCGCCAGCTTCCTCTGCAGCACAGGCTGCACAGCACGGCTCAGCCTCCATGGCATAGCCTGATATGGTGCACCTGGGCGCTGTCCTGACCGTGGTAAGTTCTGTTACCTGGTAACATAGTAAAGGATAAATATGAAAAAGGGATGACTGTCGCAGTTATCCCTTTTTTAGTCCTGATGCTGGCTTTTGTAACATTGATGTAACGGTGTTTTGCACCATCACTTGTCTAAAATGTTAGAATCAGGGATCAATTTTCATACAGTCAGCACAGTAGGGCCATTTCACCCACAATCATCCTGCGCTGTCAGATATCGTGGTCCCGGCCTCAGACAGCCGGTCTGACCGCAGGCAGCAGGCGTATGGGCGTATGAGAGCCATGCTTTCATGCGTAAGGCTTTATTGTTATCCGCAAGGTCAGCGGAACATAACTGACCAGATGCTCAATCCAAGTTCTTAAGAGCCTGCCTGTGAGCACCTTCAAGTACAGACATTCCCCAGACACGTCATTACAGTGCGTTGCCCTGCATTCACAGTTGGACCTGCAGCTGCACTTTAGATGCCGAAGCACCAGCGCACAAGCTGCAGCACCAGCGCTCTGAGTTGCAGCACCAGCACTCTGAGTTGCAGTGGCAGCCGGTTCTGCGGTCGCAGTATATGCAGCTGATAGTGGTGCATGCATATGTATAAGTACCGGTCTTTTGTGCGCGGCACGCCCGGTACGTGGCACGGCCGGTATGTGTCACGCCCGGTACGTGGCACGGCTGGAGCCTGCACAGGTGGAGCGCGGCACGACGGTCCATACATATGGGGACATTAAACCGGCATGGTCCGGCACACAGAAAGATTAATTTAAGGTAGGCATATGCGCATTCGGGATCTGCTGGAAAGACAGTCAGTCTGTATCAACGCCAGCCCGGTAAGTAAAGAAGATGCTGTATCCAGGCTTGTTGATGCCATGGCTTCAACCGGCTGCATCAATGACATTGACCGTTTCCGTGAAGATGTATTTGAGCGTGAGCGCAAGAGCTCTACCGGTCTTGGTGAGGGCATTGCCATACCTCATGCCAAGAGCCCTGGCGTAGACCGTCCCGGCCTTGCAGCCATGGTTGTGCCTAATGGAGTTGATTTTGATTCCATTGATGGTGAGCCTGTCCATCTCATCTTCATGATCGCCTCGCCAAACCAGGCATCAGATGCCCATCTTGATGTGCTGGCCCGCCTGTCCACTCTTCTTATTGACGAGCACTTCCGCTCTTCCCTGCTTTCAGCTCACAGCGTAGATGAGTTCCTTGAGGCTATCGACAGCGCCGAGTCTGTGGAGGATGAAAAAGAGGCCAGTGAGCAGGCACGTCAGGAGGAAGAGGCTGACAGTCCCGAGCAGAAAAAGGGCTATGACATTGTAGCCGTGACTGCCTGTCCGGCAGGTCTGTCTCATACCTACATGGCCGCTGAGGCTCTTGAGCAAAAGGCCAGAGAAATGGGACTTACCATCAAGGTAGAGGCTGACGGCGCTGCCGGTAACCGCAACAGCCTGATGCCTGAGGATATTGCCTCTGCCCGTGCTGTTATTGTGGCTGCTGACCGTGCTGTGGATATTGACCGCTTTGCCGGCAAGCCAATGGTGCGTACCGGGGTGGTCGATGGCGTACACCGTCCTGGAGAGCTCATCAAAAAGGCCCTCTCACCTGACTGTCCTGTCTACAGGATAGGCGGCATGTCGACTGAATCGACCAACCTGCCGATGAAGCTCTACCGCCATCTGATGAGCGGTCTGACCTACATTCTTCCTCTTGCTGCCACTGCAGGTATTCTCTCGGCTGTAGCCCGTCTTGAGTTTGTAAAGACCAGCAGCCTTGGTCTGTTCCTTGATTCCATTGGCTACAGTATTGGCAGTCTGCTCTTTCCGGTACTAAGTGCCTTTATTGCTTTCTCCATGGCCGGACGTATGGCTCTGGTAGCAGGCTTTACCGGCGGTGTTATGGCTGATATGGCCAGCGCCGGTGTGATAGGAGCTCTGCTCAACGGCTTTGTAGGAGGCGGCGTAGCCTTTGTGGTGGCGCGAATAGCCCAGCGTTTTCTCAAAGGACATGATGCCATGTTCGCGCTGCTGGTCTATCCTCTGGCAGGCGCGGTGCTGACCACGCTGATAGCCCAGTTTATTACCAATCTGCCGGCGGCCCTGATCGACAATGTTATCAACGACTTTATCTCTGATACCAGCACCATTACCCTGGTAGCCATAGGAGCGGTGCTGGCAGGCATGATGTCAGCTGACATGGGTGGACCTTTTAACAAGCTGGCCTATGCCTCAGGCGTACTGCTGCTTGCTGACTGTCTGCCAGAAAACGGACCTGGCTCGATGGTTATGGCCAGCGTCATGTTAGGCGGTATGGTGCCCCCAATGGCAGCTGGTGTAGCTGCACGCTTTATTGCCCCTGGTCACTTTGCAGCCCGCGAGCGCGAAGCTGCCCTTTCAGCCATATTCAAAGGCCTGCTCTTTATTACCGAAGCCGTACTGCCATTTCTGACCTTAAAGCGTCTGCGTCTGGCCTGTGTCACCGGTTCGGCTGTGGCAGGCGGTCTAAGCATGTTCTTCCACTGTGGAATCTGTGCTCCTCACGGCGGTATCTTCCTTTTCCCTCTGGCAACAGAGCCGCTGTTCTATATAGTTTCACTGCTGGGCGGCGTGCTCTGCGGTGCCCTGATGTTTGCCATGCTCAGCCCTAATCAGGCTGCAGTTCAGGCCGAAGCTCAGGCAGCTGCTGCGGCCGCTGCAGCTGAGGACGAAGCGGCACGCGAGGCCGCAAGCTCCCTGTCCTCAGGTCAGCTTCCTGAGCGCGGCCCATCCATGGCTCAGGAAGCTGCTACTGTTGCAGCTCAGGTTGATGCAGCTGCAACCGGCCAGGCCACTCAGCCAGCTCAGGACAGCCAGGCTGACGCTCCTTCAGCCCCGGCCGGGGCGGCAGAACCAGCAGCCGTCGCAGCCGTAGCAACTGACGCTGCAGGTGCTGCAGACTGTGCTCAGTCAGCCCATGAGGCAGATCCTCTGTCAGCTGATGCCTGTGCTGCTGCTCATCAGGCAGCCCCGCTGTCAGCTAACGGCCAGAAGTCTCAAAATCAGGAGTCTGAACAGAGTAGCGGTCAGCGTGCAGAAGGCACAGAGCAGACAAAGCCTGTCATCTGATGACAGCCGTGAGCGATGATGTTCATAACGTCAGCTCCAAAAGCAAAGCCCGACCATAAGGTCGGGCTTTGCTTTTGGAGGGCTTAATGCCTGTCAGTTAAAGTCGGTGCTCAGTCTGGTCAGGAACTGACGAACTCTTCTTGTGAAGTGATTGTCCTCGAGATTTTCATTGATGGAAAATGACAGACCCTGACGGTAGACCACGGCATTAGGCTCATAGGTGGCGATATTGTCGAGCGTGGCTGCAAAACCGTCTCCGGCATGGATAATGACCGGAATGATGTTTTTGTCAGACAGATCGTATTTGATGAGGAAGCTGTACATGGCGCCTGGCAGATCATCCCACCACAGCGGATAGCACAGGTAGACAGTATCGTAGTCTTCCATATGCAGCGGCTCATCATCGGTAAGCTCAGGATAGTTTTTAGTGTTGAGCTCGTTGAGTGCGTATTCGTACAGCTCATAGCCCTTTTTAGGGTAGCTGGAAATGGCGTTTATCTGGTACAGACGAGCGCCGCTTTCATTGCTTATGGTGCGGGCAATGCCTGCAATGGCAGGCTCGGCCTTGCCATCGATTTTGACGCTGGTAGGGCCGGTAACAGCATCAACGCGTGAGCTGTTTGGCGTACGGCGGCTGTCAATGGAAGGAGCCGGATAGTAGACCACCAGAGCACGGGAGCTGATAAGAGGTGGCAGATACATGCGGCTGTTTTCTGCAATTGATGCAATAGCCGACTCGACCTGCTCATGACGTTCCTCAAGGGAGCGCTCATAGGCGTCTTTCTGCTCACGGGTCTGAGATTCGGTCAGGGCTTTTACTTTCTGCTCCAGGCTCTGGCCTTTTGTCTGAGCTGACTGGTCTTCTCCCTTGCCATCATTCCCGCCGCTCTTGCCTTTGCTTTCATCTGATCCATTCTGTCCCGACGAACCGTCTTTTTTCTGCTCTTTGCCCGAAGAGCTTTGAGCCTGTAGCTTATCAGCAGGATCAGCCTTTCCAGCTGAAACTGAATCTTTCTTACCAGTGACTGAGGATTCATTAGCCACCTCCTGTGCCTTGATGTCAGAGCTGCCTTTGGCAGTACCTTTGATATCAATTGTACCGGCCACACCCCTGGCATCAGCCTGGTGCTCCTCAATCACTGTTTCTTCGAGCATGTTATCGGCAGACAGGGCGCTGATGATTTCGCCTGGATTGCCTTTGCTCTCACTTAAACCATTGTCATCATTACTGTCAGCATCTTTACCCTTTGCGCTGTCAGCACCTTTGGCCTTTGCATCAGCATCTGCCCCGGTCTTATCGGCGCTCTTGCCATCCCGGGTGCTCTTGCCATCCCTGGTGCTCTTGCCGTCTGAATCCTTGCTGTCAGTGCCTGTGACGGCTGCACTCTGGTCGCTCTTTGAGTCCTTGCTCTGGGAGCTCTTGCTGTCAGCGCTCTTGCTCTGGGCGCTCTTGCTGTCAGCGCTCTTGACCTCTGCTGAGTTATTGCTGTCACTGGAGCTGCCCTTTGAAGTCTTGTCTCCGGATGTGGCATGAGCACCGGCTGCGGTTCTGTCAGCTGGAGTTTCGGCAGACTTGTCAGCTTTGCTTTCATCAGGTCTTTTCGATGCTGCGCCCACGGCTATGTCGTGACCTGACGAGTCCTGGTCCTTGCTGTCAGAGGCAATGGCAGTGGGCTGATCACTGTTAAAAAGCCAGAATGGGCTGGTACCTGCAACGCCTGCAAGTACAAATGCGCATAGCTGGAAAAATCTGCTTTTAAACAAAGAAGTCATAACGCAATCTGGTGGACAGGCGCAGCAGCGCCAGATAGGAACTACAGGCCGGTCAGCCCGTCAGGGGAGCTGAGCTCTCGGCTTTGGTATGGTGCACAGGGTAATGGCTGCAGTAAGGACACATTGCCCTTACAGCCTGAGATAATCTTCCTGACAGCTCTCTCTTCATGTCAGGTCGTGAGTGTGGCTGTATGTGCCCAACAGGTCCGGAATACAGCTTAGGAGCGGGAGCTCACAGGACTGAAGACATGCTGGTAAGGCGCAGATACAGCTGATTGTGACAATAATTCCTGCAGGTCGGAGTACTCAGGTCAGGGCGGTGTTATAGGCAGCTGATCCATATACATGACTGTCAGACAGCAAACAGTCAGGATCAGGGTGATCCTCAGGTGCGGATACAGCTGTAAATCCGATTGTATGGCGTTATTTCAGAAAAATCTAGATATAACAAACCTGGCTACTCAAGCCAGCAGATGACGTCAACTCAAGTGCTTATGCAGACATTGTGCCTGAGTATTTCCGTCATATTGACCGGTAAAAATCAGAGCCTGGTTATGGCCGTATGTCAGGCACAGATATCAGGGGGAATGCTTCAGCTCAGGCCTGTGCCGGGCCAGGGTTCAGGTGCCGGAAAAGAAAGGGACAAAGACGGGGACCGGGACATAAAAAGACAGGGACAAAGACAGAGCCAGTGCCGGAAAAGACAGGGACAAAGACGGGACCAGTGCCATAAAAAGACAGTGACAAAGACAGGCTCCGGTGTCGGAAGCTGGCCTGAACGCATAGACAGAAGAGCGAGCAGGTGCAGGTACAGGTGCCGGTACATATGCGAGCGCCGGTTCAGATTCGGGGCCGGGACAGATTCTGGACCGGGACAGATGCGAGCGAAGGTTCAGATTCGGGGGCGGGACAGATTCTGGTGCCATGACTGATGCGGGGCCGGGCGGATCCAGAGGCGGGCTCAGGCGCAGGTGTGGAGTGCGGGAGCAATTAGCAGTGAAAGAAGTGTAATGCAGCGGCAGGGAAAGCCTGGAGCAATTAACAGGTGATTCGCGGCCATGGCGCGAAGATTATGCTCAGGTCAGAGCTGACAGTGGCAGAGTGACCTGAGCCTGGGCAGGCTATTATCAGCCGGGCCTGATGACGGGATCAGGATGCTGTCTGGGCAGCTGGAGCGGTGAGGCTGCTGGTGGCTGGTTTTTTGGCAGCTGCAGGGGCAGCGTCGGCATCAGGCTCGGCCTTATCCTTTTTAGCTGGTCTGGCTGGTTTTGCACTGGTGACCTCATCAGGGGCAGCAGCCTGCCCTGCATCGCTGGCGCTGTCAGGGGCCGGTGCAGTGATTTGAGGGTTATGATTTTTGATGAAATGACGCAGGTACTGCTGATCAATCACACCTGAGGCAAGGGCAGTCAGCCACTTGTCTACCAGTTTGCCGCCACGGGATGGCACATCATAGCGGTTAACAATCAGCCCGCTGTTGATGGTAACCTGGGCATTTGGCTCGTTCTGGGCGATAAGAGCAAAGGTTTTGAAAGGGCGGTTTCCGCCATGGGTGCAAAATGGAACTATGGTCTTGCCTGACAGATCGTACTGGTCCATGAATGAGTACAGGGCCATTGGCAGGTCGTACCACCAGATTGGATAGCCAAGCAAAATCACATCGTAGCGGTCGATGCTGAAATCAGGGCTGATTTGAATTTCAGGGCGGGCCTTGCTGTCGATCTCTTCGGCTGCCTGGTAGATAAGCTCATCGTGTTCAGTTGAATATGGCTCAGCACGGGTTATGGCAAAGACATCGGCCTTGAGGCGATCTGCGGCCAGACGGGCAAGGTGCTCTACAGAGCCCTGGGTTTTGCCCTCTGAGGTAACTACTACTGAGGCGCCGCTGAGCACGTCAGTATCAGTGCTCTTTTCATTCTCCGGCTGGCTGAAATACAGTACAGCCACTTTCAGTGGAGCATTGTCATCAGCTGCCATGGCTGCTCCAATAGAGGAGCCGGCAGTTGCTGCTGCAGCAACAGCTGAGGTCTTCTTGGCAGATGCCGGCAGTGATGAAGACGGAACAGATGTATTGCTGGTCTTTTTGCCCTGGGTACGTGTACCAGGGATCTTGTCTCTGGTCTTGTCTGCTTTGTCACCGGCAGCACGCTTTACCGGAGCACTGATGCGATTGCCGTAAGGGTCACGGTAAACACGGGACTTTTCACGGGAGCTTTCTCTCAGTGCAGTATTTTCGTTTACAGCAGTGTTCTTGTCGCTCAGTGCGCGCAGGGTGCTGTCTGCGTCCTGCATGATTTCAGCTTTAACAGCGCCGGGATCGGCAGGGGCAGGTGCAGCTTTGTCAGCTGCAGTGCCAGTCTGAGCATATGCGCCAGAGACGCAGAGAATGGAGCTCAGAGCAAGTGCTGCCAGAGTCTTAGGTGCTGTAAGTGCGTGAAAAACAGTTTTTCCGGAATGCATCGCTAACCCTTAAATTATGACCAGTTGATGTACCTGTGCGGCTCAGGTGACCGGTGCCGGCAAAAATAACGTTCCAATATTGTAAACGAAAAGTTTCAGCCTATGAGATTAAGTGAACAAAATCCCTGATTTAAGGGCGTTACGATATCAGCAGTCCGGCATCATGCTCTGCCTGACCATGCCGCCATGAGCAGCCTTGCTGCGCTGCAGCAGCCGGTCGTGTCGCATGATCTGCAATGACAGCTGCGAAATGAGTTTACTGGTCATGACCTGGCAGCTGGCTGCTTAATGATGCTCTGCCAGGCTGCTTAATTGTGCCCGGGTGCTAATCAGGTGCTGTGCAGGTTATGATGACTGCACTGGGTCTGGAAGTGGGGGCAAGTGCCCCTAATAGGAGGGCAGTCATGGACACGCTACAGGATAAAGGTCAGGTACTCGAGCGCCTGCAAAAAGCAGCTCTCAGGGCTGCTCAGCCAGGCAGACTCATCAACCTCAGGCACAGGGATCTGACTCTGTACTGCACTCCTGAATACGAGAGCTTATGGCCCGGCCATGAGGCAGGCGCAGCTCAGGGCGCTGCTGTGAGCTCAGGCAGAAGCGGCTCCGGTGCTGCAGTCCTGGACGAAGCGGGCTACAGTGCTGCAGCCCTGGACGAAGCGGGCTACGGTGCTGCTGCCATGGACGCAGTGGGCGCCGGTGGCGGCTCCTTTGGTGCAGTACAGCCAGCACAGAAGTGCATGGGCGGGCGCTGGCTTTATGAGCCCTGCTTTATCTTTGTACTGTCAGGCTGGAAGTACATTACAGCCGGTAACAGCCGCTTCTGCATTGGTCCTGGTGAGTTTTTCATTACCTGTGTGCCTCTGCCTGTGGAAGTGGTCAACATACCTGACAGCAACAGCCATGCTTTTATTTCCCTGGCGCTGCGTTTTGATATGCGCCGCTGCGACCATATGCGCGCCTCTTTTTCCTCGCGCGAGCACCTCAAGTACAAGGCCAGGGTCAGGACCATGGCCGCAACACGCAGGAACGGGGAGCACGGCGCTGCACTGTCTGACGCAGCAGGCGCTGGCGCCGGAGCGGCTGCAGGGACCGCTGCAGTGGCAACTGCAGGGGCTGCAGGCTGCTCTGCGCTGCCAGATGATGAGCTCAGGGTGTATACAGCTCTTGCTGCTGATGAGCTTGAGACCGGGCGCAGCACTGAGGTCATGGCCTGCAGTTATGACATGCTCTGCATGCTCGAAAGAATTGTGGACATGTACCTTGGTGACTGTCCAGATGAAGTGCCTTTTGAACTGGCTGTCAATCTTATGACCTATCATCTGCTGCGCCATCCACAGGCCGGCTTTATGATCCTGCGCGCCATGAAGGATGAAAGTGCTCAGACCATGCACAGGGCTGTAAGGTTTATGGCCTCCGACCTCACCTGGAGCTTTGATGCCGCTCAGCTTGCAAAGGTGCATGGCATGGACCCCTATCTGTTCACCCGCCACTTCAGTGCTGAGACCGGCATGACTCCTTTGCGCTGGTATAACAGGATCAGGCTCATCAAGCTCAGAATACTGATGCTTGAGCACAAAATGTCCCTTGATAAGGCTCTCAGGGTTATGAAAATGCCCGGCAGCTCCCAGACCCTGACCGCCTATCGCCAGTTCTTTGGCTGCCCGCCGGTACGCGATATAAAAAACCTTAAAAAGCAGCTTGAGAAGTCAGGCTACATCCCCGGCGCAAATAAGGCCTCAGGTCGCACCGGCGCGTGCACCGCTGCCTGCACTGCCGCCCTCAGTGGCAGTGCAGGAGACAGGGGCTGCATGTTGCCTGCCGGGGCCGGGCCGCAGGGCTTTATATACCCTGATGCCTGAGATCTGAGAATAAAAAAAACAGGCCCCGAAGGATTAGTCTTTCGGGGCCTGTCTGTTGTGGTGCTTTATAAAACCGCTTAGTTGGTGCAGCAGTGACGGTCAGCAGGGAGCTTATATTCCTGCCTTATGCTGCGTATGTGCCGGGGCAGATCAGTTAATCTGACCCAGGGTCACAAGCACCTTGTCCATGCGGGAACGCCAGGTCTGGATAATTTCAAACAGACGTGCATTTTCCTGCTTGTATTCTTCGAGCTCTCTTTTGAGTGCTGCTATTTCCATATCCTTCTGATCGAGGCTGCGGAATTTTTCATCAAGGCTGTCATTCATGTTTTCAGTCTTGGCAGCAATCTCAGTAAGCTCCTGAATCATCTCAAGCTCTCTGAGGCTCAGTTGTTCACGGTTATTCATAAAATTGCGGCGCCGGTACTGCCTGTGATTTCAGTCAGCCGGGCGGTCTCCCTGCGCTGTTGCGTTAATAAGGTTCTTCTTAACTGCCTGTGCTCTGTGAAATGGTGCTCTGAAAATACAGATCCTCAATTGCAGCAGACAGATGAATCACTGTCACCTGCACAGTGGCATGTCAGCTATGAGGGCGGACATTATGACAGATCGGACTCAGTGGCGACCAGGCACGGACTGAGACATTGTAATAGTAGCATTTTCAGGGCGAACGCGTACGTTCAAAGTCAAATTAGAGCTTACTTTTGTATGCCAGCTCTCATCTGTGCCCCGTATGCGGGCATAAAAAAACTCTGCTGTCTGAATGGAAACAGCAGAGTTTGAGTCCCGGGCAGGAGACAGTCCGTAATGGCCTGGCAGGACAGACAGTCGGGCAGGGCATGGCAGGCCAGACCGTCAGGCCGCCCATGGCTGCCATTGATGGCAGCCTGGGGCAGAGGCCGGCTGCGCGGGCGCCCCCGGCGGGGTCGTGCCTGAGGGGCGCGGGCGGCAGTGGCGGCGCGAGCGGAGGTCTTTTTTGGGGACTTTAGAGAATGTAGCGGGACAGGTCCTCGTCCTGGACAATGTCGCTCAGGTGCCTGTTTACGTATTCGGCGTCAATCTCAACAGCTGTGCCTGGCATGTCAGGGGCCTCAAAGGAAATGCTGTCGAGAAGCTTCTCCATAAGAGTGTGCAGACGGCGGGCGCCGATGTTCTCAGTCTTTTCATTGACGGTGAAAGCATCTTCGGCAATGCGTCTGATGGCATCTTCAGTAAAGGTAACCTTTACATCTTCAGTGGCCAGCAGGTACTCATACTGCTTGGTAAGAGAGGCATGTGGCTCCTTGAGAATACGTACAAAGTCTTCAGCGGTTAATGGCTTTAACTCAACACGTATTGGCAGACGTCCCTGCAGCTCAGGTATGAGATCAGAAGGCTTGGCAATCTGGAAAGCACCTGAGGCCACAAAGAGAATATGGTCGGTACGTACCATGCCGTACTTGGTGTTGACCTGACAGCCTTCGATTAAAGGCAGCAGATCGCGCTGTACGCCCTGGCGTGACACTTCTCCACGGGAGCCGCCGCTGCTGCTGTCGCCACCGCAGATCTTGTCGATTTCGTCGATAAAGACAATGCCCTGATTTTCACAGAGCTTTACGGCCTCGGCACGCAGATCATCTGAGGAGGTGAGCTTTTCAGCCTCTTCCTGGCAGACTTCTTTGAAAGCATCCTTGATCTTCATTTTCTTGGTGACACTGCGGCCCTGAGAGAGGGTATCAAACAGGGACTGGAGCTGATTGCTCATGTCATCCATAGGAGAGCTGCCGCCACCAATCAGGCTGAAGCCCTGAGTCTTTTCCTGGGTGCGGATTTCAATCTCACGGTCATCAAGCTCACCCTCACGCAGCTTCTTGCGGAAGATCTGACGGGTGTGATTGGACATTTTCTCGTCTTCAGTAGCTGAAGGATTAGGCAGCAGGGCGTCGAGAATGCGCTCCTCGGCAGCTTCCTGGGCACGGGTGTTGTTGCGCTTGAAAGCCTCTTCCTTGACCAGCTTCATGGCAACTTCCATGAGCTCACGGATAATGGAGTCAACTTCCTTGCCTACGTAGCCCACTTCAGTGTACTTGGTGGCTTCAACCTTGATAAAAGGAGCTTTGGCAAGGGTTGCCAGACGGCGGGCAATTTCAGTCTTGCCCACACCGGTAGGTCCGATCATCAGTATGTTCTTAGGGTAGATTTCCTGACGAATCTTGGGATCAAGCTGCATGCGGCGCCAGCGGTTACGCATGGCAATAGCTACGGCACGCTTGGCTTCGCTCTGGCCGATAATATAGCGATCGAGCTCGCTGACAATCTCACGTGGGGTTAATTCTGACATGGTGTCGATCCTTATTAATCGGCGCTCCAGGAGCCGGACTCCTGAGGCTTGCTTTCACTTGTGCTGCTGTCTTTGTTTTCAGCACCCTCATTGAAATCAATGGTTTCGATGATGTGATTCTGGTTGGTAAAGACACAGATCTCGCCTGCAATCTTCAGAGACTGGCGGACAATTTCCTCAGCACTGAGATCAGTATTGCGCGCCAGAGCACGTGCTGCTGACAGGGCATAGTTGCCGCCTGAACCTGTTGCCAGGATGTCATCATCCATGCGCACAACATCACCCGAGCCTGAAATGAGGAAGCTGCTTTCCTTGTCAGCCACGATCAGGATAGCTTCGAGCTTGCGCAGCATTTTGTCGGTACGCCAGTCCTTGACCAGAGCAACGCAGGCGCGCTCTAAAATACCCTGATGGGCCTCAAGCTTCTTTTCAAAGAGGTCAAGCAGGGTAAAGGCATCGGCAGTGGAGCCGGCAAAGCCGGTAATTACACGGCCCTTGAAAAGACGGCGGATTTTACGGGCATTGTCCTTTAAGACGGTGCTCTGTCCCATGGTAACCTGACCGTCACCACCGACAGCAACCACACCATTTCTGCGTACGGAAACAATAGTTGTCATAGCAATATAATTCCAATTTAGGCTGAGCCTTAGTTCAATGCCCGTCAGTACTCTGATCTGGCAATAATATCTTTAACTAAGTGGGGGCGCACTGCCCGAATATCAAGGTCAGATGCAAAAGCACCATTGCAATGACCATCAAAAAGCAAACATATGGCTTTGACTTCGACAGCTGCAGTACTTTATTGAGCATAGTGCATATTGCCTGGGAAAGACCCAGAATGCTCCAAAAGCCTCGCAGGCCTGGCACCCTGGCAATAAGGCAGCCGGGCAGCCGCGCCGCCGGTGTCAGGGCCACCAGGATATGCCGGGCAGCCGCGCCGCCGGTGTCAGGGCCACCAGGATATGCCGGGCAGCCGCGCCGCCAGTGTCAGGGCACCCAGGATATGCCGGGCAGCCGCGCCGCCGGTGTCAGGGCAACCAGGATATGGCGGGCAGCCGCGCCGTCGGTGTCAGGGCAACCAGGATATGCCGGGCAGCCGCGCCGCCAGTGTCAGGGCAGGTCGGGCATGCCGGCAGCAGCGCTGCTGTTGTCCGGTATGCCTGGCAGGGCGGGCCTGGGGCTGAGTGCAGGGTTGCAAATAAATAAGAGCCGGTCCTCTTGCGGGGACCGGCTCTTATTATGTGCGCTGCAGGTAAACAGCGCATGAAATCCGGGAGCGGGTTACTGCTTGATAAGGGCGCAGCGCTGCAGCAGGCCTTTGTTGGCCAGATCATTGAAAGTCTTGCGGGCCTCTTCAGCCTTGTCAAAAGGACCAATCTGCAGGCCATGGCTGCCATCCTGATTCTTGATGACGCTGGCGCTGATGCCCTGGAAAGCAAGTACAGCCTTCTGGCTTTCAGCTGCAGCTACAGTAGTGTAGCTGTCGCAAAAGAGCATGGTCTTTTCAGCAACAGGACGGGTCTGAGGAGCACTCTGGCCCTGAGGGGCTGCAAGAGTGGTTTCGTCATAGTCGTCCTCTGTTGGCAGAGGAGCAGGACCAGGAACGGTAGACTCATTGGAGTAATCGCCCTTCATGCCGGCAAAAGGATCATTGTTCAGGCCCTGATCTGATGGACTGGCAGGAGCATCGTTGAGCAGGCTTTCAAGCCCGCCGCCCACATGATTGCCGTCATTTTCAAAATCATAGCGCTGTGAGCTTGGCAGCTTCAGACTGCCGTCCTGGCCACTGGCAGGAACCTGCTCGACTACATTGCCTGAGCCGTTGTCAGCCGGGGTTTTGCTGTCATCTTCAGTAAGAGACAGCAGGAAGCTTACAAACAGCAGAACGATAAAGGCTATGCCGCCCAGTGCAAGTACGCGCTTTTTCTGAGGTGGCATTTCCTTGCCATTGAGCAGATTGTCGATCAGTTTCACCTTTCTATCCTCAATGATGACCATCTGTCAGGCTCAGCCTGCAGAAATCTGGTCATGATGGCTGCACAAGGCAGTTCAATGTTACTTTCGCCGGCAGTGGGCCTCAATCATCCCATAAGGGACCAGTGCCAGTCGTTATCAGCGCTGCAGCAATGCCGCTCTCAGCCAGGTAACTGGTACAGGCTGAACCTGCTGGCAGGCCGGAATTACTGCAGCTGCACAGCAGCTTCTCAGCCAGTACAGGCTGCCTGTAACGCAGGCTCATGCTCTGGCTGTCAGTGCTGATAAAGGCGTGAAACTCCTTGAAGTCAGGGAGTATTACATTTTTTCCATTACCTGGATGCCCAGCAGGTTAAGGCCCTGCCTGAGCACACGTGCGGTCAGAGCGCACAGAGCAAGACGGGAGCGGCTGGTCTGCTCGTCAACGCCTTCCTTGAGAACCGGGCAGGCCTCGTAGAAGCGCATGAAGGTACCGGAAAGCTCAAAGAGATAAGTACACAGCAGGTGCGGCATGGCCTTGGCAGCTACTGAGTTTACGGTATCAGAGAAAGCCAGCAGACGGGTAGCCAGTGCCTCTTCAGCCTCTTCATTAATCACGATTTGACCAGGAGTTCTGTCGGTCTTGCGGAAGATGGACTGAATACGGCTGTAAGCATACTGCAGATATGGAGCAGTGTTGCCCTCAAAGGAGAGCATCATGTCCCAGTCAAAGATATAGTCGGTAAGACGGTTCTTGGACAGGTCAGCATACTTGACGGCGCCAATGGCAATATCATGAATCACACGCTCTCGCTCACCTGGCTCGTAGACAGAACCACGCTCGGTAAGCATGGCGTCAACACGCTTTTCGGCCTCATCGAGCAGATCCTTGAGCTTTACGGTGCCGCCGGTTCTGGTCTTGAACGGCTTGCCATCCTTGCCCAGCATCATGCCAAAGGCTTCGTGTTCGCAGCTTACATTCTCAGGCAGGTAGCCGGCAATACGGGCAATCTGCCATACAGACTCAAGGTGCTGATGCTGGCGGGAGTCAGTAAAGTACATCAGACGGTTGGCATTGAACTTTTCAACACGGTACTTGACGCAGGCCAGATCGGTAGTGGCATACAGGAAGCCGCCATCACTCTTGCGGATGATAATGCCCAGTGGCTCGCCTTCCTTGTTTTTGTATTCATCAAGATAAACAACTACAGCGCCCTTATCCTCAACAGCAATGCCGCGTGAGAGCAGATCTGTAACCACCTCAGGGAGCATGTCGTTGTAGATACTTTCACCCATCATGTCTTTCTGGGTCAGAGTTACATTCAGGCGATCGTAGATAAGCTGGTTCTGATCCATGGTGATTTTGACCAGCTTCTGCCACATTTCGTGACAGTAGCTGTCACCGCCCTGCAGACGTACTACATAGGAGCGGGCCTTGACAGCAAATTCCTCATCTTCGTCATAGCAGCGCTTGGCTTCACGGTAGAAAGCCTCAAAGTCGCTGAGATTTAGGGCATCATCGTTTTCCTTTTCACACTTTTCAAGGTAGGCGATGAGCATGCCAAACTGGGTGCCCCAGTCACCAACATGGTTGGCTCGGATAACGTTATTGCCCAGAAACTCCAGAACGCGTACTACGGCATCTCCTATCACAGTAGAACGGATATGGTGAACGGCCATTTCCTTGGCAACGTTTGGAGCTGAGTAGTCAACTACAATGTTCTGAGGCTGCTCAGCAACTGCTACACCAAGGCGCTCATCGGCGAGCATGGCCTCAAGCTGGGAGGCTGTGTGGCTTGAGTTGACAAAGAAATTGATAAAGCCTGGACCTGCGATCTCGGTTTTGGCAATACGGCTGTCGTCAGGGAGATTATCTACAATGAGCTGAGCCAGTTCGCGGGGATTTTTGCCCAGTGGCTTAGCCAGCATCATGGCGATATTGGTAGCAAAGTCGCCATGGCTCTTGTCCTTGGTTCGGTCAATTCGGATTTTGCTCTCAACATCATCAGGGATGGCAAAATCTGCTTTTAAGCTGTTAAGACTTGCAAGAACTGAAGAAGCAACAATATCTTTCATAAAAAATCGCAGGCCGGATATGGTGGTTGCCATATAAGCCTGCAGGTCTCCTATACTGGGCACAACAGGATGTTATTCCCCCAGTGAGGCCGACAAAAGCAGCCTGACATACGGGGCACTCGCAGTGCTGACAGCAGCGCCTGTTACCAGAATGCAAACCAGACTGATAAATGCATGTTTATCAGCTTTGCAGGGTGTATGAGGCTTGTGATTACCGTCAGAACCAAAATATCATATTATAACATAGCACCATGCGCTCATATGGCGCTTTTACCTGCAGCAAAACAGCCGGCAAGACTGAAGCACAGCGCTAACAGATCCGATTTATTCATGCTTTATGACGCCCCTGATGCAGAGCATGGGACCCACCCTGAGACCTGCCTGTCATACCACAGCGCTGCAGGCCCGGGGCCATAGCCCGAGTTCCATGCCCAAGGTCCATTCCCGATATACATGCCCGGATCAGACCCAGGCAAGGCTATGGCGCCTGAGCGGCCGGGTAAGGCGCTGCTGGCGGCGCTGGCTGCAAATATGGATTCAAGCCACAGGAAGAGTAATTAATGGCACAGTATCGCAATATCATTATTTCCCGAACCGACAAGATAGGCGATTTTGTCGTCTCAATTCCTTCCTACGCCACCATGAAGGCCATGTATCCTCAGGCCCGCATCATCGCTCTGGTGAGCAAAAACAATCACATAATTGCCCGCAATGTCGACTGTATCGATCACTGTGTGAATATAGATGATTACGCGGACAAAGATCAGCTTCTTGCTGCCATCAGGGCTCTTGAGCCTGATGTATTTGTGGCCCTGGTATCAAATAACGAGATTTCCGCGCTGGCTAAAAAGAGCGGCGCCCCGATTCGTATCGGCCCATACTCAAAGATGATGTCGTTTTTCCATTACAACAGAGGGGTAAGACAGCGTCGCTCCCGGAGCATCAAGAGTGAGGCTGAGTACAATCTTGATCTGGTGCGTTCGCTCGACCCGGCACGCTTTGATGAGGTGGGTATTCAGGCCTCACGCATACACTACAGTGAAGATGATGCTGCATTGGTCGACAGCTGGCTCAAAAAGCAGGGCGCCGGTTCGCGACCTTTCATTCTGATCAATCCTTTTACCGGTGGCTCGGGCTCTAATATCAACGATGAGCACTATGCTCAGGTAATTGCCACTCTGCTTGATCCCAGGACGGCTCAGGATGCAGGCATCGATACTGCCGATCACGCCTTTGATGTGATTATCATGGGCATGGAGCAAAACGCTCAGAGTATGGAGCAGATGGTGGCTGGTCTTGATGAGCAGGCCAGATCAAGGGTCCATCTGTTTATCAACAGGGCAAGTCTTATGGTGGCAGCTGCCATGGTGGATCGCTGTACATTCTTCATTGGACCAAGCACAGGCATCACCCAGATTGCAGGCAATTACCGCAAGGCCTGTATCTGCTTTTACTCTACCCGCATCTCCAACTCCCATACCCGCTGGGCCCTTTATGGCGACAGGGATGAGCACCCTGTGACCCTCAGGCTTGAAGATCTTCACCCTGAGACCAAAAAGCTCATTACCATGACCCCAGAGATTAAGCAGCAGATTGTAGCCCCGGCCATGAGCGCACTTAAGAGCCTGCTTTCATGAAGGTCATGACGAGCGGCGCTGCCTGGCAGTCCCGGCTCCGTCACCAGCGCCGGCAGCCCCGGTTCAAGCCTTGGCCTCATGGCTCAGGCCCGACCTGCGGCCCCATGCTGACATATGGCTCAATGCACGAGACATGGCCCCATGACGGAGATCTGGGCCCATGCATGAGGCATGGCCCCATGACGGAGATCTGGACCCATACATGAGGCATGGCCCCATTACCGGGATATGCCCCGGCAGGTCACGCATGGTCCGATGAGGACTGCAGGTATATATAATCATCAGAACAACCACAGAACAGCAACGAAACAAGAGGCCCGGACATGCCAGGTACACAGCAAAATGATTTAACCGCAGCTGCTACATCTCAGGTTATTGAGCATGAGGCTGCGCCTGGAGTTACAGCTGACGGCAGCGCTCCGCTGCCAGGTGGCAGACTGCCGCTGACCATTGCCATCATTGCTCATAATGAAGAGGACCGTTTGCCTGCAACTCTGGCTGCTGCAGCTGATCTGGCCTCTGAGATTGTGGTGATAAACTCGGTATCCACTGACCGCACCATTGATGTGGCCAGGGCATTTGGTGCCAGGGTCTATACCGAGGAGTTCAAGGGGTATGTGGAGCAGAAAAACTCTCTTATTCCCAAGTGCACCCAGGACTGGATTCTCTTTCTTGATGCTGACGAAGTACTTAATGACGATCTGCGCAATGACATCATCCGTGTTATTGAGGCCAATGAGCTGGCTGGCTTTGAGATGAACCGCAAGACCCACTATCTGGGAAAGCTTCTTGATCATGCCTGGCAGCCAAACTACCGTCTGCGTCTGGTGCGCCGTGACAGCAATCCGCGCTGGGAAGGCGAAATTGTTCATGAGGCTCTGGTCTCTGATGCCCCGGTAAAGCGCCTCAATGGTTTCATCATTCACTATTCCTACCGTGATATTGATGACCACTTCCGCCGCACAATACGTTATGCCCGCATGTCAGCTCAAAGCTATATAGTCAAAGGCAAGAAAGCCTCACTGATGAAGATCATCTTCAGCCCTGTGTTCAGCTTCATCAAACTGTACTTTATCAAGCTTGGTTTTCTTGATGGCCGTGCAGGCTATCTGGCTGCTCAGTCAGCATTCATGTATACCCTGCTCAAGTATTACTTCCTGTGGGAGGCAAGCCTCAGTCTCAAAGACAATCCAATGGAAGTTCACATCAACAGGTCCAATGCTCCTCAGTCAGCAGTAGATGCCTGCAAGGACAAAGGATCTGACTGAGTCCGAAGCTGACATGGCAACAGCTCCACAGCAAAAGCCCCCGCAGAAATACGGGGGCTTTTGCTTTGCAGGCCATGCAGCCATGGCGGCCGATCTGGCTGCAGAATCATGCTCAGGTTATGGGCGGGCGCAGCTCCTGCCTTTGTCATGGTTCCTGCATGGCGGACAGTCAGGCAGGCAAGGGCAGTGCTGGCCGGGCGCTAGACTGAAGATACCGGGTCGACATCGATGGCAAAGCGCAGGTCCTTGAGGTTTTTCATGCCGCTGTAAACAGTGGTGATTTCATCAAGAACACGGTCAAGGGCACTGCGGCTGTGCGCAATGATATTGCAGTGGAAATGGAAGCGGTTAAAGCGCTTTTCAGTACGGTCTGAGAAGATAATGCTTGGCCTTACCTCATTGAGCACACCGTCGGTACGGTTTTCAAACGTGGTCATGATGTCGCGCAGAGTGTAGAAAGCAAGGTCACGGTCGGTGGAGTTGACCATGACTATGGCCTGGAAAGTATAAGGAGGCAGCATTTTGTCCTTGCGTATGGTCAGCAGCTCGCAGGCAAGACGCAGGTAGTTAAAGGACGGATCTACCAGTGACTGCAGCAGCAGGTGATCAGGATGGCGGGTCTGAATATAGACATCACCCTCCTTGTCAGCTCGTCCGGCACGTCCGGCTACCTGGGTAACAAGCTGAGCTGTGTACTCATAGCCACGGAAGTCATCGCAGAACAGACCTCCGTCAACATCAAGAATGCCTACCACGGTCACATCTGGAAAGTCATGACCTTTGGCCAGCATCTGGGTTCCTACAATGATTTCGCTCTCATGGTGCAGGATACGCTGCAGACTCTGATCAAGTCCCTCCTTTGAGGTAATGACATCGCGGTCGATACGCTCAATGCCCACGTCCATAAAACGCTCGCTCAGATATCCGGCCACCTGTTCGGTACCAACGCCTATCTCAATAAGTGGGTACAGGTGTCCTGTCTTGGCGCGGCAGTATGGACAGTGCTTTACCAGCTGGAAAAACGAGTTGCAGACGTGACAGCACATCTGATGCTTTTCCTTATGCACGGTAAGGGCAACATCGCACTTTGGGCACATGACCACATAGCCGCAGTGCGGGCAGATCAGGGCGCTGGAAAAGCCACGGCGGTTAAGGAAGAGCAGGGCCTGCTGGTGCTGTGCAGTAGCAATGCCTACGGCCTTTTCCACCACCTCGCCCACACCGGCCAGCACATTTTCATTAAGCTCATCTGCGCGCAAATCAATAAGGTGCATGCGCGGCAGCCTTGCTTTCTGAGCTCGTCTTACCAGATCAAGTCTGCGGAAAAAACCCAGCTGACAGTAGTGGACTGACTCAAGTGATGGAGTAGCAGAGCCCAGAAGCAGCACACAGTTGTTAAGACGGGCACGGTATACAGCCAGGGTGCGGGCATGATAGCGCAGACCGTCACCCTGCTTGAATGAGCTGTCGTGCTCTTCGTCAATGACAATCAGCCCCAGATTGTTCACCGGCGTAAACAGGGCGGAGCGGGTGCCAATGAGAATGGCAGCTCTGCTGGTGTACATGTCGAGGAAAGCATCAAGACGCTCACGGTCGCTAAGTCCTGAGTGAATGGTGGCTACAGGTACTTTAAAACGCTGGTAGAAGCGCTTGAAAGTCTGAGGGGTAAGAGCAATTTCCGGCACCATTACCAGAGCTCTTTTGCCCTGTCTCAAGGTGTGTTCAATAGCCTGCAGATAGACCTCGGTCTTACCTGAACCGGTAACACCATTGAGCAGGAAGACGCCATAGCCCTGCTGGGAGTTAATGGCTTCAAGCACGGCCTGCTGTTCATCATTGAGGATAAAAGGCTTGTCAGCAATGATGTTGTCAGCTGCAGCTTCAGCCTCAAGGTCATAGGGCTGCAGATCATGGGCAAAGTCTATGGCCCGGGCCATGCCCTTTTTGATCAGGGCCTTGCCCTGAGCTGAGGTCCAGCCCTGCTCACGCAGATCGGTATTCTTGCGCGGACCGTTACGCAATGCCATCAGGAGCTCTTTCTGACCGACAGAGCGCAGCTTTTTAAGAGCATCTTCAAGTTCATCTTCAGGTACAGTTAAAGCAAGTCCCGGGATCTCACGATAGGAGGCATGGCCGCCATCTCGCAAAATGGCTGGCAGTCCCACAGGAACAGTCTGACCTACAGGGTAGTGATAGTAGGCGGCTGCATAGAGCAGGGTCTGCATCACATCAGGCACAATCACAGGCTTTGCATCAATAAGTGAGCATTCCTTGAGTGACCTGACCGGCATGCCTGACATGGCGCCTGTTGCGGTAATTACACCTACCTCTTTATTGCCTTTGGCATAGCCAAAGCTCACATGGACGCGGCAGCCTATGATCTCATTGCCGTATCTGCCATACATGCGGTAGTCATAGGTCTGGTACAGGGCGCGGTTAATAGCAACCTGAACTACAGTCCACTCACTTTCATCAAAGTCCTCTTCGACAGTGGTGGTCACAGATATACGTCCTGATGCGCGCGCGCCTTTTTTCCTGGTCTTGCCGGTCTGAGACGGGCGGGCGCTCTGAGGGGTCAGGGTAAAGCTGTCCTCATCTTCCTCGTCCATGCCCAAAGCCCTGGCAGCTTCAACAGCATCGGCATCAGCATCTTTTTTCCTGCGCCCCCTGCCTTTACCTGCAGCAGTCTGTGATCCGCTCGTTGTGCCACGACGAGCACGACCGGTGCTGCTGCTGCCGACAGCAGCGCTGCTCTCCTCAGCAGACGCACCGGTGGCAGCGCATGCAGCAGCACTGCTGTCTGTACCAGCTGCATCAGAGCCACCAGCAGATCGGCCGGCTGCCGGAACGGCCGTGATGTCAGCTGCAGCCTTGCCATGGGCTGAGGCAGTCTTGTCCTTGCTGTCATTAGTGGTCATAAGTGAACGTCCTTGAGGATCCTTAAGCTCAGTCTGGGCAGCTGCAGCGCCTGTGGCGGCCGCACGGCTCCGGCGACTGCTCCTGCCGGCAGGAGCGGCTTTGGGCAGAGGCACTTTTTGAGTCTTCAGTGCTTCAGCTACGCGCAGTTCCAGTTCGCTGCCCTTGCCTACAGCCTCACGCATCATGGCCTCGTCAGAATTGAGATCCTTCATTGCCTCAGAAATCTCGGCAATTTCACGGTCCATACTGGTCTGACCGAAGTGACTGAGAGTATTGCTGCCCGGTGCTGCGGCAGGGGAATCATTATTCTGACCGGTCATAGACAACTCCTTATCAAGCTGTGGGAAAGGAAAGCGTGGCTCACTGTGAGCGGCACCAGCTGTCTTCAGTTATAGCAAACCAGATCGGTACAGAGAATTTTCTGGCTGCTAATTGTAATGGTCCTTTTAACATATTGGGACATGATTTATCCGATCGCATTGTGCTCAGCACGCCGACAGCTAATCTGCAGTCCCGCCCCGGATGACGCACGGGACAGTAATGCCCGGCCAGGCGGTTGCTCAGTCTGGCCCGGCCGGGCACCACCAGGGCGGAGCTGCAGGAGCTGGCGCTGCCATGCCATGCTGCAGAGCCAGGCGCGGCATGCAGCCGGTAAATATGAGGCACAGCTGCTGCCAGATAAAAGTTAAGTCTTAGTGAATGAATATGTTGCCTTTCTGTCAAATTTAAATTATCATGAGGCGCTTTTTTACATAACCGCATGTGGTGTTCGGCGCAATATTAAGTTTGTGGCGGAATGGCGACATGCACTTGAGGTCCAAATGCAAAAGAATATTCACCCACAGTACGAGTTAGTAAACGTACGCTGCTCCTGCGGTAACAAGTTCCAGGTTCGTTCCACTGCAGGTCACGACATCGATATCGAAGTCTGCTCCTTATGCCACCCATTCTTCACCGGCAAGCAGAAGATCGTTGATACCGGCGGTCGTGTTGAAGCCTTCAAGAAGCGCTTCGGTATGCTCGGCGCTCAGAAGCAGCAGTAATTGGGTCAGGCCTCCTGCCATATTCATGGACAGGATGCTCCATAAACCTGATTATGCGGCATTGGGATGGGCCGCACCGCCAGCTATGGCCAGCATGTTCTGACCGTACCGCTGGACTCATAAAAGGAAGTTGCCTTTTGTGTCATCCCGTCCCGGCTGAGCCGGGATATCAAAAAAACGCCTGTGCCCCGTGGGAACAGGCGTTTTTTTTATGCCCGGAACAGCTGCACGGCCCAAGTCTGTCTGTCGGTCTGCCTGCCGTCCTTGCAGGCCATAAGCTCCATCCGAGGTCCATGTCTGGTTGAGACATAGCAGTCAGGCTGGTCAGGTGGCAGCCAAAGCTGCTGGTGCCCGGGGACGGTTATAAAACACGGGGGAATTTTGGCGGCAGAGGCTGTGGTTTTGATTTGTCCAAAGAGATGCAGGTCACGTCACAAGTCACGAAGACACGGGGATAGGTACTTTCGGTCAGAAATGCACATAATAGTGATTTCACTTTAAAAAAGTTGATTTAATAATGGAAGTCTTTCGACCATTGTCAGTTAAAAAGCGTCAGTTTTATATCTATGAAAGGGGTCTTCAAGAACTGATAAATTCTTGCAATTGCAGGTGCGGACTTACTTTGGAGCTATGATGACCATGTGCCTGGACACGCGCCGGACAGCCTTTCCACAGGCTTTGCGGTGAAGTGAGAGACGGATCAATCTTTGGGGATTTAATTCAACACATCTTTCAAAAATACGACTGGTTTCTCACAATTTTCGGTACTTCTTGACTAAACTCTTCATCCGTTGAGTTATTCAAACTGAACCTGGGGCTGTTCTGAGATTTTCAGAACCTTCCGGGAACAGGATGACCGCTGCCGAAGCGTGCAGCAGGCATGAATTTTTTAAACAGGCTGATGCATTTTTTTAAGGGGGATGCCTTGGATCAGAAGTCTTTACACGATGCCGCTCTGGAGTATCACGAGAAGCCAGTTCCTGGCAAAATCAAGGTTGTAATTACCAAGGCCGCTGAAACCGCCAGCGACTTAACTTTAGCCTACAGCCCAGGCGTAGCCGAGCCAGTACGTGAGATTGCCAACAATCCAGCTGATGCTTTCCGCTACACTGGCAAGGGTAACTCCGTAGCCATTATTTCCAATGGTACTGCCATTTTAGGTTTAGGCAATTTAGGCCCTCTGGCCTCCAAGCCAGTTATGGAAGGCAAGGCCCTCCTGTTTAAGCGTTTTGCCGGCATTAACGCCATCGACATCGAAGTTAAGAACAAGACTGTTGAAGACTTCATCACCACTGTCGAGTGCATTGCCGATACCTTCGGTGGTATCAACCTCGAAGATATCAAGGCTCCAGAGTGCTTTGAGATCGAGCGCGAGTTAATCAAGCGCTGCCAGGTACCTATTTTCCACGACGACCAGCACGGTACTGCCATCGTAAGCTGCGCCGGCATTCTCAATGCCCTCGAGCTTCAGGGCAAGAAGATTGAAGACTGTAAGGTTGTCTGCGTAGGCGCCGGTGCTGCCGGTGTTGCCTGCTCTGACCTGCTCATCGCAGCAGGTGCTGACAAGTCCAAGTTATTCATGGTTGACCGTCACGGCGTAATCCGCTCTGACCGTGCCCAGTACAACAACGGTGAGAAGCCACGTTTTGTAAACGATGCCGGTCCTAAGACCCTGGCTGAGGCCTGTGCCGGTGCTGACTTATTACTGGGTGTATCCGGCCCTGGCCTGATAACCGAAGAAGACTTAAAGAGCATGGCTCCTAAGGCTGTAGTATTTGCCTGCTCCAACCCTGATCCAGAGGTTGAGCCAGCTGTAGTACGTCGTGTACGTCCTGATATCATCATTGGTACCGGCCGTTCCGACTATCCAAACCAGATCAACAACGTTCTGTGCTTCCCATTCTTATTCCGTGGCACCCTGGACGTACGCGCTACCTGCATCAACCAGGAGATGAAGCTGGCTGCCATGGAGGCTATCCGTGAACTGGCAAAGGAGCCTGTTCCAGCTGCGGTAGTAAAGGCTGCTCAGGTTGACAAGCTTGAGTTTGGTCCAGATTACGTAATTCCTAAGCCAATGGATCCACGCTTACTGCCTAAGGTATCCCGTGCTGTAGCACAGGCTGCCGTTGACAGCGGTGTTGCTCAGATCCCAATGCCAGAGAACTACAGCCCGGCTCTTGAGAACTACTAATTCTCAGACTGGCACCTTAATCTGGTGATCAAAAAAAGGCATTCAGAAAATTCTGAATGCCTTTTTTTACGCCTTTAACAGCATCCTCCCGGCCCATGGCTCATGGCGCCGCACTTAACGGCGCCACCGCCCCATATGGCCGGGCGGCAGTATGGACAGGTCATACAGAGCGGTCTGCCATGTCTTCTGTCTGCCGTGCCCTGCTGGCTGTCAGGCCGCCAGCCCATCAGGCAGTCCTGCTGTCTGGCAGGCAGGCCGCCAGCCCGGCAGTCCGGCTGGCTGCGCGTGGCAGCTGTCAGCGGCGGATCAGCAGTACGCCACTTTCCATGTGACTGGTGTATGGGAACTGGTCAAAGAAAGCCAGACGGGCAATGCGGTGAGTGCGGGTAAGATATTTGAGATCTGAGGCCAGGGACTCAGGACCGCATGAGATGTAAATGACGCGGTCATAGGAGCTGGTAAACTTCAGGGCTTCTTCATCGTTCAGACCGGCTCGTGGAGGGTCGATAAGCAGGGTACCAAAGTCAAAATCATCAAGATTGATCTCCTTTTCCTGCAGACGGCGGAAAGTGCGTACATGAGTCAGGGCCTCTGTTACCTCAAGAGCGCTCAGACGGGCCATGCTGATATTGTCCACCCCATTTAGCTGCATGTTAAATACAGCTGTTTCGGCTGGCAGACGGGCAACCTCGGTTGCAAACACGCGTTGGAACAGTGGGGCAAGAGTTACGGTAAAGGTACCGGAGCCACAGTACAGCTCAATCAGATCTCTGGCCTTCTGTCCTTTGGCCTTTGCTTCATCAATGCCGTCCTGAGCGCAGGAAAGAGCAAAGTTAAGCATGGCTGAGCAGGCTGTAGCATTAGGCTGAGAGAAAGTACCTTCCACCTGCTTGAGGCGGATATCGCCTCTGGTGGTAGGAATAGTCTCGATTACATGATCCTTGCCTATGACAATGGCCTGCTTGCGGGCGTGGGCCACAAAGGAAATGGACAGACCCTGCTCATTAAGTCGGGTATAAAGACCCTGTGCTTCCTCCTGCCATGCCTCATCGAGCTTTTTGTGATAGTTGAGGCTGATAACAACATCATCATGGCTGTTGCTCAGAAAGTCAGCACCAAACAGCTTGCGCTTGACCAGAGGGTATTCAGGCAGGAGCTCGCGCAGAGCGGCCATGGCCCTGTTAATGGAGACAGTGCAGCCTGGGAAGTCCTTGATCAGAATGATCTTGCGTGGCTTGCTGCCTGGCTCATACATGGCGTAATCGCAGGTGCCGTCATTGTGGTGGAAGACCGAAAACTCAGCGCGCATGCGGTAGTGTTCAGGGATGGATGCATGTACCTCAGGAGTAAGGCCACACAGATCCTCATAGCCTCTGAGATCATCTGAATCCTGCAGCGTCTCTTTGAGCATGCCGAATACTCTGGTGACCTTCTCATCAAGATAGGCCTGATAATTGTCTTTGTCAGTCGTGGTCAAAAGAACTGGTAACATGCTCAAAATCCTGTATTTCTCAGAAAAAAACTCGACTGCATGTTAGCAAAAAAGTCACTAAACTGCATAAAACAGCTTTTCCCAGCCCAGTTTCACACCATCAACTCCTGTCATCAGCTCACCATCCGCACGGTTCACGCAAAACATTGTAACCATGCTGGCCTGTCCTGAATGGCAGGCCAGGAGTGGCGGCTGGGCATATGCCAATGCAGGCCAGGGACATGCGGGCCTGGAGTATAATCGGATGTACATCGAATTTTGGCCGGCTCTGATGGCCACGAGGCCTGGCAGTGCCTGTAATTGCGGGCAATGCGGCCTGCCCTGGGCGCTGCTGCACTGCTGAGCAAGCAGCAGCTGCACGGGAAGCAAAGTTGTCAGCAGCAGGTCTTACTATGACAGTTTTTGAGGAGGGCTTATGACCCAGAAGCGCAAACCGACAGTTCTGTTTTTTGATTCGGGCATGGGCGGCCTGTCAGTATTTACTGAGGCATGGAAGCTCAATCGCGATGCCGCTTTCTATTACCTCTTTGATCATGAGTGCTTTCCCTATGGCAATAAGAGCGAGGTCTTTTTACGCCGCCGTGTGTCTGCACTGCTAAAGGCAGTATCTGATGAGCTGCATCCTGATCTGATTGTTATTGCCTGCAATACCGCCAGTACCACAGTTATGCCTGTCATAAGAGATATCTTCAGCATTCCTGTAGTAGGTGTGGTTCCGGCCATCAAGCCGGCAGCAGCCATCAGCCGCAACAAACACATTGCCCTGCTGGCTACCCCGGGTACAGTTCACAGGGCCTATACCGATTTCCTGATCAACGAATTTGCCTATGACTGCCGTGTGATGCGCATTGGCAGTGAGGACCTGGTGCGCCTTGCCGAAGCTGAGCTGCTCAAGTTTGGTCGCAGGTTCTGTGCCGAGCATCTTGCTGATCTGGAAAATGCTCAGGGCCGACACAGCTGCATGCTTGAGAATGAGCATCTGCATATTGCTGATGACGACAGTACCAATCATCAGCGCCTTGAGAAGATTCTAGAGCCGGTTCTGTCCCTGCCTCAGGGTGATCGTCCTGACACTCTTATTCTGGGCTGCACCCACTTCCCGCTGCTGCGCGATGACATTGCTCAGGTGCTCGGACCGGACATTACTCTGGTTGACTCAGGTGAGGCCGTAGCAAGAAGAATCAACTCCCTGCTGGCAGGTCAGCAGGAAAGCAGCGGCGCAGCAGTCGCCGCTGCTGGCGGGGCCGTAGAGAGCGGACCGCAGGTTGCCATGTATACAGGTAATGCTACCGATCAGGAAAAGGACATGTTTGAGTGCACCTTCCGCTGCTTTGGTTTTGTTGAGGTCAGAAACTTCATACTCAAGGATGCCGGTACCGTTGCATAAACGCCCGACAGGGGCGCAGCCGCTCAGCTGCTGGCTGAGCGGCTGCCTGCCTCAGTGCTGTTAAATTCAGACAAAATCTTCGTGTCGGACAGGTGAGCAGACAGCTTTCAGTATCTGGCAGGCTTAAAAATGCGGAAAATGTGTTAACTGCACTATGGTGGTGCGCTGTTTTGTGGTCGGGGATGAGATCCAAATCTCAGAAAAAAGGAAAATATTGTCGGGCAAAAGCCCGTAGATATCGTGTTTTTGCTCAAAGTATTAAAAAACTTTAAAAAAACTGTGAAAAAAGTGTTGACCCGGTGGTGAAAATCATTAAAATACGTTTCCGCTGTGACGCAGTGAGCGAATCAGCTGCAAAAGCCCAGCGCTTTGAAGTTCTTTAAAAATCAGATAAGTACAGACAATCTGTGTGGGTTCTTTAAGTTAAGAACTTTGAGTTTTGCCAACATACTGGCAACTGGTTACAGTTGCACTTCAAACGAATCATTAAAGTGAAGAGTTTGATCATGGCTCAGATT
>NZ_JALKIK010000040.1:0-41950 GCF_023050955.1 Anaerobiospirillum sp. NML120511 | reverse complement strand
CAAGGAGAAGAATTCTGGAGCAAATGAAGAAGCGTTTTGAGCATATTGTTGAACGATGCAAAAATGGTCTGCGTCTGAACAATTCAGGCTACTGCTACTTCTATACAATTGGACTGTACCTGTTCAGACTTACATCTGAAAAGGCTCCCAGCTCTAAAGCTGTCAAGGAATACAAGGATAAGCTTACCCGTATGCTTGGATTTTGATATCCCCCCTGTATCCGGCTATGTCAGGGGGTGGGTCAAAACTTTTGAAATTTAGTACTAGGGGCCCCTGGCTATGCACGTTAGGATCTGTCGCAAAAGATTATAGCACCAACTAACTCAAATTAGCATATGCTAACTAAATTCCCTGTTATGGTGCAAAATTTCGATAAACCAGCTCAGCTGTTAATTGCTCCTCATAGCGGCGCCCGCCCCACATCATTACGAGCAAAGGCTATAAATATGGCCTTTAACTGCTCAACTCTGCTCTGCCCTGCCCTGCCCTGCCCTGTTATACCTTGCTCACTCATCCAGTCACCTGACACTTGCAGGGAGATTCCTCATGCTCAGTACACTTACTACACTGCCTGCTGCGCTGGCGCATCATTTGTCTCTGACCGACAGCTGAGAGTTACGCATTAAGAGCTAAGCGCTGGTGCGCCCGACGCAGTACCGCCAGAAGCAGCACTGCCCGAAGCATGGTTTTCCATACCTGACAACAGGAGCTGCAATGGACTGCTGTGCTGAAAGTGCAATGCATTTCAATGCATTGCTGAACATGGCAGAGCTGTTCTATGCTAAAGCTATGCTCCTGCTTTATTGAAGCATTGCGCCTCAGCTGCAAGGCCTTTGCTGACGTCCCTGCTCAGGCATGACTGCATGCCGTTTGGGGCATAGCCATGACCATGATCGGCCGGACTTGAATGGACGGCGCTGCTCCTTGATGCCTCTCCTGCTCATGCCTGTCCTGGTATGGCCACCCAGGCATGGCCGCCAGGCATCGCGGACCTGCTGATGGAAAATTATGGGGCTCAGAAAAAAGAAAAGCCAAGAGCTGTAAGTCTCTTGGCCATGCGCGTTAGGATCTGTGGACTCATTATAGCACTGGCTAACTTAAATTAGCATACGCTAACTAATTTTTCTTTTTTGGTGCAAATACCAGTCTAAAGCGCATAAATAAGCCCGGCAGAAAATGAGCTATATTCATTTGCCTGCCGGACTCTTTAATTTTTCTGCTTCAGCTCCTGATAAGGAAGCTGTTAAATCCGTCTTGCCTCAGCATGGCCCTCAGTTCGATCCCTGATGCACTCCGCGCAGGGGCTCATGCTGAGTATGGGTCCAGTGCTGCCTGTGCCCCAGCTCTGACATCGATACGGTATGGAGCCCGGGGCCGCAGCCATGTCCGAGGATCGTACACAGACTCGGTACGGGGCTATGGCCGCAGCCAGGTCCGAGGCTGTAGCTGGGCTGGCTGATCAGAGGCTCGAGCCAGGAGTCAGGCTGCTGCCTGCTGTCAGACTGGGGCTAAGCGGCATGGGTTGAGGTTGAGGTGGTTACCTCCTTGACCTCAAAGTGACGGGTCTTAACCCAGTTAAGTGGACGCATGGCGTTGAGTACGGCAATAATGCACAGGCCTACGTCTCCAAGGATTGCCAGCCAGATGTTGGCAAAGCCCAGAGCGCCGAGCAGCAGGATAATAGCCTTGGCGCCAATTACCAGAGCCATGTTCTGCCTGGCAAGAGCAAAGGTACGACGGGCCAGATCGACAGCTGTAGGAATGCGGGTAAGGTCGTCATTCATTACCACTACATCAGAGGCTTCGACAGCTGAGGCTGAGCCAAACTGTCCCATGGCAATACCGACATCGGCGGCAGCCAGTACCGGGGCGTCATTAATACCGTCACCGACAAAGGCTACAGTACCTTCTTTGCCCTTGATGTCCTTAAAGGTGCTCAGCTTGTTTTCAGGCAGCTGACCGGCATAGAAGTTGTCGATATGGCACTGACCGGCAATACTGCGGGCTACGGCTTCCTTGTCGCCGGTAATCATGTAGGATCTGATACCCATTCTGGTCAGCTCATCAAACATGGCTACGGCGCCTGGTTTGATCTCATCGGCAAGAATGATACGGCCCATGAGTACGCCATCTTCCACCACATAGATTTCAGTACCGGTGACATTTACCGGAGGAACACTCAGACCAAGACGGTCGGTTACCAGCTGCTCCTTGCCTACACTGATTTTGTGGCCGTCTACCATACCCTCAAGACCATAGCCTGCGATTTCATTTACCTCAGTGGCTGTAGCGGCACTGATGGAGTTTTCAAGGCAGTAGTTAACAATGGCTGTACCTACAGGATGGGTGGTCTGCTGCTCCAGAGAGTGCAGCAGGCTTAGCATGCGCATGCGGCGCTGCTCATCCTCACCCTGAGAGTGCTCAGCTCCTGAGGTAACAGTTTTAACCTTGCCCTGCTCATCAAAGAGTTCTACCTGTATGACGGTAAACTTGCCACGGGTAATGGTACCGGTCTTGTCAAAAGCAACAGCCTTGAGCTTTGACAGAGACTCGATGTGTACAGAGCCCTTTACCATGACGCCTGTCTTGGAGATAGCACCCAGACCGCCAAAGAATGACAGCGGTACAGACAGAACCAGGGCACATGGGCAGGATACTACCAGGAATACCAGAGCACGGGTAAACCAGTCGCCAAAATTCTCACCTGGCATTACCAGCGGAACCAGAGTAAGCAGCACGGCACAGCTGACTACAACAGGGGTGTAGTAAACAGAGAAGCGGGTAATCAGAGCCTCAGGACGAGACTTGTTGGCAGCAGCATCCTCAATGAGGTTGATTAAGCGGGTAATGGAGCTGTTCTTACTGTCTCGGGTAACAATAAGCTCAATAACACCGCCCATGTTGATAACACCTGAAGGTATTTCCTGACCACGGGTAAACAGAGCCGGCTCACTTTCACCATTGAGGGCACTCATATCCATGGCGGCACTTTCCTGAACCAGGGTACCGTCAAGGGCAACTGATTCACCGGCCAGCACACGGATACGCGAACCGAGCTTTACCTGACGTGGTTTGACAATGGACTCATTGCCCTCATCGTCAATAACACGAACCTTGTTAGGCTTGAGCTTAACCAGTGAGGCAATTTCGTTGTGTGAGCGTTGTGAGGCATATTCCTCAAAAGCATCACCAATGAGATAGAAAACCATTACTGCCAGAGCTTCAGCATAATCCTGCAGACCAAAGGCGCCAAAAGTGGCAATGGACATCAGGAACTGCTCTGACATGCGGTGACGGATGAAAAGATCGCGGGCAGCTGCAATTAATACAGGATAGGAGACCAGCAGATAAACAACTGTGGACAGTCCAATCTCAAACCACATATTGCCTATGACATCACCAAGCAGCAGAGCTATGGTGATTAAACCGGCTGCCAGCCTGACCTTTAACTGCCATGACATGGTCCTGAGCATGGTTATACCCTCTTAAACAAAGCAAATACGAAAGCAAAGAAACAAAGAAGCTTAACAAAGAAACTTAACACTCTGGCAGCCCCCTGAAGCTGCCGGACATCCCCGGTTCGTCAGAGCCCCGGCCAAATCAGAGCACATGCTTTATAACCCCGGCTTCACAGCCATCTCCGGCTTATGAGCCCGACCAGCATCTGTGCCGTTCTCTGACGCTCCGGGATGTCAGATACTAGTCGCGCAGGTCGATTTCGATACCGTCTTCAAAGTTGTCTGCAACCTTCTGAGCCAGCTCGAGGATCTGCTCCTCATCAGCATCATCAGCAACTTCCATGACCAGAGACTTCATAGGGAAATTGATATCGGCAGAGGAAATGGCATCTTCTTTGGCAAGGAGTTTGGACAGCTCAAGAGCGCAGTGTGGACAGTCCAGACCATTGATATCGCAACGTACTTTCATAGTTAACTCCCGGAAATACAGGTAAATGAGTATTGGGGGCCGCTGTGCAATGACGGGCAAGGCTGTGCGGCATATCTACAATATTTGAACAACCGTTCAAGTATGAGCTCATTATAACCAAATACTTGAACATTTGTTCAAATATTAGAAATAAATTTCCTCTCCAGATAACGAAATCGCAATTTTAAAGGCTTTTACAGGCCCCAAACCGACGCAACCCCAGCAAACCACCAAGCCCCACCCGTTTGCTTAAATCCAGCACAAGCCCGGCAGTTCCAGAGCTTTTGCCTGAACTTGCGCAATAGTAAGGGACCACCCACCATGGCACTGTACATCCATTCCCTGCCGCAATATTTGTGTCAGCTCAATGTAAGCTGCATGCTGCACCAGGCCGCAATCAGCCCAGTCAGCCCCTCTGCGCTGACCTGCCCAGTGCTTCGGACAGCACTGTTAACCTGCCACTGCAAACTAAGAGTCTTGTTATTGTCCAGGCCTGCTTATGCCGCATTTCACTGCTGCCGGTATCTCATGTACTGGCATGCTCACCACTGACGTCCTGCCTTACCCCTGCTCCATGGCCAGCCCCAGCCATTAGGTGCTCAGTTGTGAGCCCCCGGTTCGAAACAACATCACAAACTGTTTCATGGGCTTGCCCTGCCATGAGGTGCTCAGTGGTGAAGCCCTCGGCGCAGAGCAGCATCCGTCCATATTACATGGCCTTGCCCTGCCATGATGTTCTGATTTATGAGGCCCTTGGTGCAGTACAGCATCCATCCCTTTTTCGCGACATTGCCCTGCCATGAGGTACTGAGTTGTGAGGCCCTCGGTGCAGTACAGCATCCATCCCTTTTTCGCGACATTGCCCTGCCATGAGGTACTGAGTTGTGAGGCCCTCGGTGCAGTACAGCATACCTCCCTGCTTCATGGTCTTTGTCTATGCCATGTTGTAGCTGAAGTTCAGCTGCCATGCAGCTGCACCTCATGACTTGATGGATGAATGAATGGATGGATGGATGAGCGAACAGCCTGATGGCTGTTCGGCAAACTGGCCGGTTATGCTGATTGCCAGATGGCAGCATGGCCAGATGGCTGGCCGGGCTGTTCAAGACCTGGCAGGTCCGGGCACGGTTAGTGTTCAATTAAGTGCAGTAATTAGCTTGCAGACCACAATAATTACAGGAGAATGCACGTTTTCCGGCAATGCGATGTGAAGGGGGCTCTGCCAGGATATGATACTTACACTGTACCTGAAGCCTGAGGGCTGTCCGCTGTGCTGATGTGATCAGCTCTGTCATACATCAGACAGGCTGTGCGGGGCTGACAGCAAGGTACCGACTGTATTGCATTAAGAGCTGGCCATAAGGCCAGAAATGAGGAGTGGTTATGGCTTTAACAATTTTAAAGGTGGGCGGATTTGACATGCTGCCAAGGCTGCGCGATGAGCTTGAAAAGCGCGGTGAGTACTTTGTAGACAGCAATCTTGCTCCTGAGGAGCGCAAGGCTGTCCGTGCCCGTACTGATATTGTTGTGGCCTCGGGCAACAGCTGTTGGCAAAAAGAAGACTTTGACGGAGCTCCCAGCCTCAAAGCCATTGTCTGCTTTTCTGTAGGCTACGACCGTATCGACTGGCAGGAGGCTGCCCGCCGTAATGTCTTTGTTACCCATACCCCTGATGTGCTCAATGATGATGTAGCTGACACGGCCATTATGCTCATGCTCAATACCATGCGTGAGTTCAAGGCCACTCAGGAATATGTTGAGGCGGGCAAATGGGGCTCTGCTCCTATGTACCCTCTTACCCACTCTCCGGCTCACCGCAAGGTCGGTATTGCCGGACTGGGCCGCATTGGCAGTGAGATAGCCGATCGCTGCAAGGCTTTCAAGATGGAAATTGGCTACTACGGCCGCAACCGCAAGGATGTCCCTTATCAGTACTTTGACAATCTCAAAGACATGGCTGCCTGGTGCGATGTAATGATTCTGGCCATGCCTGCATCTCCTGACAACAGACATGCAGTTAACAAAGAGGTACTCAGTGCCCTTGGATCTGAGGGCTATCTGATTAACATTGCCCGTGGCTCAATTGTTAATACAGCCGACCTCATTGAGTGCCTTGATAACAAAGTCATTGCCGGTGCCGGCCTTGATGTTTACGAAAACGAGCCTGAGGTACCAAAGGAGCTGATGAACCGTCCAAATGTTGCCCTGCAGCCTCACACTGCCAGCGCCACCTGGGAGACTCGTGATGCCATGGCTGACCTGGTGCTGCGCAATCTCGACGCCATTCTCGAAGGCCGTGCCCCGGTAACCCCAGTGCCAGGCACCCGCACTGTCTGAGACCAGGCCATATGACCGTACGCCGACAGACATGCCGGCATACGCCTGAATGCCCGGCCGGCATACCCCTGACTGCCAGGCCTGCATACACCAGACAGCCATGCCGCCATACGGCTGAATGCCCGGCCAGCATACGCCTGACTGCCATGCCTGCATACACCAGACAGCCATGCCGCCATACGGCTGCCAGCGCAACAGGCAGACATACTGATCCTGCCGCTGACCAGGAGCGTTGTGGCAGCGCCAGCGTCGCTGACAGCGCGTGACTTTACTCAAGCATACAGTGCCTGTCAGCGCGTCAGCCTGGATTGCAGATCCTGTTACAGGTCTGGTATGCCCATGGCTGTCACCAGGGCAGCAGGTCTGTCCTGCTGCCCTCCGCTCCTGCACTGGCAGGCCAGGTCCATCCTGGCGGGCATTGTATAATGCAGCAGCAGTCGCCTTTAGCCTGCAAGGGCTGTCTCATGGCAGAGCCGCTGTGCAGCGAAGTGAGTTGCAGGTGCAAGGCAATGCAGCTGTGCAGACAAGCAGCAGGTGCTGTTGCATGGCGGCGCTGCTGTGCAGGATGTGCCTGCAGCGCGTGCTGCAGGCGGGTGTTACTGACCTCTGGCTGCACATCATGAAATTCCCGGCCTGACTTTGAGGTAGAAGCTATGCTTAACAGAGCTGAATTTATCCAGTTACAAAGTACAGTTCTGAGCCATCTGGCCCGCACCATGTACGTTTTCTACATCAAGCCTCAGGCCCGTCAGGGAAACACTTTTATCGATCCTGTTGCCCTGGCATCCCAGCTGGTCTCAACCAGCACCAGCGCTCCGTGCTCTCCCTCTCTTGAGGATATTGAGGCTGCCTTAAATGAGCTTGAAATGCTCAGCCTCATTGAGCGTGAACAGGAAGACGCCGTATGGCAGAACGCCAGTGTTACCCTGCCTTTCTTCCTTGAGGAAACCAAAATTGTCCCGGGCATGCCTTTTACCATGTTTCTTGCCTGGGAACCGTCAGCCTCACTGCGTGAGGTGGCTCTTAACATGGGCCTTGCTGACTTTTCCTACCAGGAGTCTGAGCTTCGTGACTTCATCAGTTTCTGGATCAATAACAGAATGCGACGCAGTCAGCACGGCTGGGAAACAGCCTTTATCCGTCGCCTGATGAAAAACCGTGCCTCAGATGCCACCCGCACATACGCCGCCTCAGTAACACGCGCTCAGACGGGCTCATCACGCTCACGCATGCAAAAGCGTCTCGATTCTATCAGCACTGATCCCCTGCAGCGTGCTCATTTCCCTGATGCCAACAGCTCGGACCCGCGTGCTGCTGTAATGGCCATGCCGCCGGGATCTGCCATTGCAGGTCAGACTGTTTTACCTCAGGGCACAGGTGTGCAGCCTATTACCAGCTACAATCCCCAGCTGTCTGAACCTGCCCCGGGCAACCAGGCCGCCGCCCTGGCAGCAGTAAGCTCTGCAGCTTCCGGCCATGACGCTTCCGGCCATGGTGCTGCCGTCCCGGCAACAGCCGGGCATGTCGGTGCTGGCAATGCTGCATATAGCCATGCTGGCCAGCTGCCTCCTCAGCCTTTTGGCAAGCCGGGATTTGGTCAGCAAGACGGCTATGGCCAGTCCCCTTATAGCAATAAGACTCAAGGACAGACAGCACCTGCTTATGGCATGTCAGCCCATGGCATGCCGCCCCATGCCGCTGCATCACAGAATATGCAGCCTTATGGCAGGACAGCACAGGTTATGGAAGAGGGCCGCTTCGCCCGGCAAGGACGCCCTGATGCCCCTGGAGCTTATGCCAGTGGCTCCTATCAGGGCCTGCAGACAGCTGTGGGAGCAAACAGGACTGCTGTAAGCTCTGCCTCATATGGTGCAGGTGCAGCCAGTGCTCAAGGCAACACTGACAATATGCGCCATGGCCAGAATCAGTATTCTGACTACCGCCGAAATAACGGATCCTCATGGCAAAAGGCCCCTGTTCACCCTGATTTTATCGAGCATAACAATAACGATTCACAAAACCGTTCATGGCGCGACAGAGAAAAGGATGCTTACGGATCAGAGCCGGTATGGGATGACCGCCAGCTGGGTTATGAATCAGGATATCAGGCCTCGCAGCCCCTGCCTCCACGTCGTGATGCAGCCCAGCGTACCGCCGCACGCGCCGGCATCATGCAGAGCAGTAACAGCCCTGACAGCGAGGCTTACAGCCCAGGTGTATATGCCGTCCCAGGTGTCACTGGCGACCAGTCACCTTACTATGACCAGAGCGGCCAAAGCGGCCAGAACGGCCAGCCAGGTTATGGAACCTCTGGCCCTCAGGGTGCTGCAGGCGGGCCATATCAACATCACATGCCTTATCAGCAAGCTCAGGATCAGGGCCGCTATTACAAGCAGGCCCAGGGTCAGGGCCATGGTCAGACGACTGGCCAGCTCCCCGGAAATGGTCCGGGCCAACTGCCGGGCACCAGACAGGGATATGTCCAGGCCAATGGTCACAACGGACAGCCGTATGAGCAAAACTGCCAGGGCCCACAGTACTCTCCTGACATTCAGGCAATGTACTCCCGTCAGTGCAAAGATGAGCTCTATGGCAATAATTCCCGGTCATACCAGGGAGCATATCAGTCTCAGCGCTATACCAGCCCTCACGGAGACCATGGCATGGCTGCCCAAGGTCAGCAAATGCAGAATGGCGCCCATCCAGGTCAGTACCAGAACGGCAGCATGAGCAATGGCTCTCCTTATGGCCAGCCCCAACCTCAGCCTCAGTATTCTCCTTATGGCAGCTCTCAGGGCCGGAGCCAGGCAGCTGGCATGACAGACACTGCTGTAACTTGCAGCAATACTGCCGGGAACAGCCTGGTATATTCAGCCAGCGCATCAGCCAGTCCAGATGAAACTGGCAGCATGTCTCAGCCATATGCTTTGCAAAATGGACAGTACAGCACAAATGAAAAGGCACCATGGGCTCAAAGTGATGAGAGCAATGCCTTTAACAGTACTGCTCAGTCATCCCGGAGCATGGGCATGCGGGCTCACGGCGGCATGATGACTGATGCCTCAGTCTCAGGCTATGCCGCTGCTGCAGCCGCAGGCGCAGCTGCAGCCGGCCGTGGTGATGATGAGGACAGCGAAGAGAGGAAAAAGGCCGAGCGCGCTGAACAAAAAGAGCGTCGCTGGCTGGAAAAGCGCAATAAGACCAACTACAGTGCCCTTGCTCTGGAGCAGGCACGCAATCAGATTAATGATGCAGCAGCTGCAGCCAGTGCCATTACCTCAGCTGCAGGTGCAGGTGCAGCTGCGGACACCAGCTGTGGCAATGCCGCTGCCTCTGAGTCAGACAAAGGTGACAGTCAACTGACGGACGGCAGTGCGCCCCCTGTTGCCGGTCCTGCCAGTGCCGCCGGTGCAACGGGTGCCTCTTGCGCAGCAGGAGCAGCTGACAGCTCCCAGGGCAGCAGCTGTCCAGGCACAAAAAAGTCCTGGCATCCCGAGGGATCTGCTGACACACAACTGGCCCGTCCCCGCGCTCTGCGCAAGCCTACCCTGCGCTCCATTGCCTCAGGAAAACCTGAGTATGAGCTGATAGCCCCTGGTTACAGTGACCCGCTTAATGCTGGTCCTTTTGACGAAGGCTTTAATGGCGATGACCTTAATGTCAGTGGCACTCAGACCTTCAGCCAGGCTCAGGGCATGGGACAGGGCTTTACTGGCAGCGCCCGCACCGGCAATCTGGAAGGAGCACAGCTCCCGGCAAATCCTTTTGCCAGCTTTGGCATAACTCCATCAGCCACGAACACCATGGCCACTGCAGACACAGCCGCCCCGGCATGGCAGCATACTGCGCCTGCCACCAATGGCGCCCATGGCGCAGGCGCAGCCCCTGCAGCCGATGCCGTCAACATGGCTGGCGGCCTTAGCCCGGCTGCCACATACATCCCTGATGGCAGTGCAGACATGTCCGCCCTTGCTGACGTATCTGCCATGCAGCCAGAGCTTTACAGCCCTGACGCACTTAACAATGGAGAACCAGCTCCGGAAATACTGCCGGGCTTTAATCCTGATGATGCCAGTGGTGGCCTTATCATGGCAGCTCCCCAGACCTTTGAGCAGGTCATGCTCATGCAGGAGCGGCAGCTTGCTGACCAGAACGACCTGAGCGCCGGCGGCTTTGACCAGAGCTTTATGGAAGAGCTCAACCGCGAGTTTAACCAGGTCCCCCAGGCCCGGCTCGCCGCCATGGAGCCTGAACAGCTAAATCAACTGCATGCTGACAGCACCACTCCATCTGCCCCGACCACTGTAACAGCAGCTGACGCCAGTGCCGTCCCTGACAGCATTTCAGCACCAGATGACTTCCCAGCTGCAGTTCCCCCTGACTGTACTGCAGCTGCGGCCGCTGCCACTGCGGCCACTGAAGCCGCCGCCAATGCCGATGCAGGTCATGATGAGGTAGCTGATGGTGCAACTCAGGCCGCTGTTGAGTCTGGTTCTGATGTCCGTGATGAATGTGAGGCTGCGGCTGACAGTGCTGCAGCTGAAGCTGCTGCGGCTGATTGTGCTGCAACTGAAGCTGCGGTTGACGGAGATGTTCCTGATGAGGCTTGCGGTGCAGTTGAAGCTGCGGTTGACGGCTATGTTCCTGCCGAGGCTGGTGCTGCAACTGCGGTCTACGGCGATGTTCCTGATGAGGCTTGCGGTGCAGTTGAAGCTGCGGTTGACGGAGATGCTCGTGCAGATGCTGGTGCTGCAGCTGAGACTGACAGGGAGTCTGGCAGTGGCTGGGACAGCCTGAGCTGAAATAGCCATGATGGCTGGCTTTGAGCCTCGTGAGCTCAAGTGAGTATGGGATGCGGGACCTGATGGGGCCTGGGTGGCCGCAATGGCCATGGCCTCTTTGTCCGGTTACTGGCCGCAGGAAAGCAACAGGGCCTGCACAGCTTTTGCCGTGCAGGCCCTGATTATTTATGAGATGACGATGTGTCTGTCATCAGTCAGCGCGCTCGATACGCAGGATGTATTTGCGGCCGTCTTTGACGAAAAATGCCGGCCAGTTTTCGTTATCGGCTATACGCAGCTGATTGAAGAGCTCGCTCAGGCTTTTGTTCACATCAAGCTCGCTGTCTGCAGCGGTGCGCTTGCGGTAAAAGCTTTCCTCGCCTGTCTGATCATGGGGAGTGAGCTCACTGCAGCGCTGCTTAAATTCAAGACACATGTCTACACAGGCCTGAGCCTGAATGTCTCTGATTTCATCGTAGAGCTCATGGCCGCTGAACTTTACTGTCTTTTTGAGATACCACGGACCATTATCTGCTTTGGCATCAGCCTCAAAAAGAGTGAAAACTATATCGTTGCGGCCCTCAAGTATCTGCCATGCAACCGGTGCCCAGCCCTTGCCCTGAGGCAGGTCTGAGGCATGCACCACTATGTTGTGACGGTGACGTGAGAGGTACTCCTGAGCAATCAGACGATGATAGGAGAGGATAAAAACGACGTCTGTATCCCCGGGAATATCTTCATGTCTGAAGTAAAGCGGCATATCTGCCGTGCTGGAAAGTGTCTGCGCATATGGGACAAACCACTGATCAGGGGAAGTAAGTACCGAAAATTTCATAAAAGCTTTAATATGCCGCAGGCTCAGGCATAGTCCTTGATAAACAGGTATGTTGGCGTTATGGGAGGCAGGAGCTCCCCTGATGTGTCAGACTGTGACAGCTCAAAAATGCAGCATGTATATCTTTCCGGTAACCCTGCCAGGTGTGTCTGGCAATTACCGCCTGCATTGCACAGGACTGAGCTTTGAAATTTGTCTGCAGCGGCCGGAAGCGCAGCGGCTAAAAGCACAGCGGCTGTAGGCGCAGCAGCTGTAAGCATGTAAACAATGCCCGGGCACTTCCCGGAGAGTGTAGCTGTCTTATAACCAGTGTCCAGATTATAGCGTGGTCATATTTTTCGTTCAGAATATTTTTTTGCATCAGTACAAGGCAGTGGGGCTTACCCCTTAAGGCCTGTTTAAGTCCCGAACTCCAATCCAGTCCAGTCCAAGAGGACATTCTGAACAGGCTGTATGGCACTTTATCATACATATTACGTATGAACTTGTATAGACACTTCAAGAACTGTCTGCAGTTTACTTTGCCCCAAAATATGTCCTGGTTAGGACCATGCTTGTCAAACGAACTCTACGCGTCATGGACCTGCCCCAGCCAGGCACTGAATAGCCCGACATAATAGCACCGGCTCCTGCCCTGCTCCCGGAACTCTCCATGCTCCCGGTATCTCCTCTGGTTCCGTCCCCAGCCAAAGGCCTGTAATTTCCACTGCCACTTACACTTACACTGCTCAGCAAGAACACTGCCCCTGCAAGGAGAATGCACCTGGCTGTCCTGCTGCCCCATGCTGGCCCTGCTGACCATGTCAGCCAGCCTCATCAGGTCAGTCTGGGTCCATGGCCCATTAAGCTCTGGCAGCCGTTGCAACTGCAGTGGTGGCTGCAGCTGCCCTGCAGAGCGCCCGCCACTGCTGTCATGAGCCATGGCCGGGCTCTGGCTGGACGAATGGTCCCCTGGGCCAGGGATAAGGCTGCTACTGTGGCTGATGGGGCTGACTGAAATGCTGGGGCTGCTGGTGCCGCTGGGAATGCCGGGGCTTCAGGTGCTGCTGGAGCTGCTGTCAGGCCCTGGGCGGCAATATGGCTGCGTATTACCTTGATTGGAGCTCTTTTTCGGGGCTTTTGGGCTGACATGGGCCTATGCTAATCCAGTTCTCAAAATAGCCAGGTACTGTAACTGATGTTTTTCTGTTTTCAGCTGCAGAGTAACAGTTCTACGCAACGTGATAATTGTTCTATCATTGCGCAATATCACATCATGGGATCAGCATGCTTACCACGGCAGGTGCTTTAGTATTATGATCAGCCCCTGAATTAATTTTGGAGGAAAGCCAGTGAATGAGCTAATCTTTAACGCCCGTGGCCGCAGTCTTGACCTGTCAACCCCTAAGATCATGGGTATTCTCAATGTAACCCCTGACTCTTTTTCTGATGGTGGCAAATTTCTTGGACGGGATCAGGCCGTAGCCCAGGCTGCCCTCATGGCTGAAGCCGGAGCCTCCATTATTGATGTAGGAGGCGAATCTACCCGACCTGGCGCCGATCTGGTACCGGTAGAGGAAGAGTTAAGCCGCGTAGTTCCTGTGGTTGAAGAAATTGCCCGTGAGATTGATGTCATGATCTCCGTTGACACCTCAGCTCCTGAGGTTATGGAAGAGTGCGTCAAGGCCGGTGCTCACCTGTGGAACGACATCCGTGCTCTGCAGCGTCCGGGGGCTGTAGAGACTGCCGCCCGTCTTGAGGTTGGCATCTGCCTTATGCACATGCAGGGCGATCCCAAGACCATGCAGATTAACCCTGTCTACCAGGACGTAGTCAAAGAGGTTACCCAGTTCCTGCGTGAGCGCGCTGATGTCTGCTCAAAGGCCGGCATTCCCGCTGATCGCATTATCCTTGATCCTGGCTTTGGCTTTGGCAAAAACCTCGACGAAAACTACATCCTGCTCAACAATCTGAGCAAGATTACCGAGGGCACTGATTACTTCCTGCTCTCAGCCCTTTCCCGTAAGGGCATGATTGGCAAGGTCACCGGGCAGAGCATTGCCGCTGACCGCATCACAGGCTCTGTGGCAGCTGCTTTCTACTCCTTCATGCAGGGCGCAAACATGGTCCGTGTCCACGACGTTGAAGAAACAGCTCAGGCCCTGGCCGTCTACAACGCCATCATGCAGTACCGCTAATCACCAGCCCTGTAGCACAAGCAAGACGGCATAAGCCATCAGGCCCAATCCAAAGGCACAGGGCTATCATGTCCTGACCTTTCAGGCCCGGCAGCTGCCTCAGGCACAGCCTGACCGGATTAATGCCTGACAGAGACACTGCCAGAGCGCCAGCAGCCAGCACCGTATAACCGGCCTACTGGCCCGGATGCTGACAGTCTGCGTTCATGGTAAAGCCCAACTCAAGGTAAATCTGCAGGCTCAAGCTCCCACGTGGCTCATGGCATATATGGCCGTAAAGCAAAAAGCACCCTCTGGGGTGCTTTTTGCTTTTGTGCCGGGCCGAAAATATACTGCCGGACGAACACAGCTGGACAAAAAGTCGGCATCTCAATGAGCTACGTATGCTGCCCGCCTCAACCTCAGCAGAGCATGAGGCCATCTTTTCGGCCAGGCTTACTTGCCTGCTGACTTACTTTTACAAAACGAATCAGGCATACAGCATGAGCAGCAGCCCGGAGTGAGCGGATTTGTCAGGGCCCTGCATGCAGATTACGTCGCAGGGGCCGGTGCTGGCACTGGGACTGCAGACGGGGCAGTCACCGGGACCTGGGCTGGGGCTGACGGTTATACATGCAGGCATACATGCCGACAGACAGAAAACTGTGTCTGCGGGGATGGCGCTGACATGCATGATGTCACTTGCTTATGCCGGAGTCAGAGTCTTAGAAGACAGGTATCATGGTCCTGATCTCAGCCCAGCTGTCCATGGCCATGGCAATGACGTAGGCAGCCAGCAGGCAGCTGAGATCAATCCATAATCTGATTTGCCTCTGGCGCTCTGTTGAGCAGTATAAAGCTGTGCCTGACTCAATGAAAAAGCGTAAAGTACGGCTGGCCACAATTACAGCTGCGGCATTTAAGAAGGTCATCAGGCCATCGCTGTGGGTATAAGTAAAGCTCTCAGCGGCTACTGTTCCGGCCAGGACTGCTGAAGCCTTATACAGGGGGCTCGGCAGCGCACACACAAAGAGCAGAACCAGACCGGCTCTGTCCGTCAGCCACCATCTGTTATCTGCAAACACCTGCTCAAGGCCCAGCCATTTGATAAAGCTGGCCAGATAAGGGTCATAAGCAAGGTATCCGCCATAATATCCGGCGCCCGCGCACAAAAAGATTGATACGATAAGATAAATCAAAGCCAGCATTTGCCTCTCCCATGGTCCCCGACTGGACTTAAGATCATTCCTCAAATGCCAGGATCAGGTCAATCATAAAATCACGGCTGCATCATGACCGCTACCTGCCTGCGCCCTCAATGTGCTGTGCCGGCACCGGCCGCGCAGCTGCACATTTACCGCTCTGCCCCTGGCCTGACATTGCTGTATGACCGCCCAAAATCGCCTGGCGCCTGGCGCCAGACACAGTATGCCCGCACCGACCTGCTATTGCCTGAGGCATGGATGAGCCTGCCATGAGCTTTCCCTGAGATAGTCAGGCACCTGCCCTGATATTGCCTTAGGGAGAACCGAACTTGCACTGATGCGGACTGACATATTGCACGCCTTGCATCTGCCAGACACAGTACAGACCAGGCGCCTGCCAGGCACATGAGCGTGCCCATGGTCCCGTGCAGCTTGCTGCAACTTTTTTATGGTAAACCTGATGTTAGCAAAGCCCGTAAACAGGTGCGAACTGAGATCATGTATATCTTTTTTCTCACAGCTATGGGCATGATGGCTCATTTGATATATATTTGTCTGTCTCTTTTGGTTAGCTATACCTTACCATCTGTGGGGCTGGGCCTGAGCCTGAAAGTGAGAATCTGACATTTGCTGTTGTCAGAGCCATGGCTTTTGCCTGCCATTAACTCAGTGCTGTCAGGCCCTGCCTGATAACTGTGTACCCATTTAACCAGGATAACATCATGCTGAGCAGTATTGTTCTTGCAACAATGGTCCCTGCCCTGTGCGGAGCCATTGTTATTTCAATTATTCCTCCCTTTATCCTCAGCCGAATGGGCAAGGCTCTGAGCCTTATTGCAACTGGTCTGCTTCTGACCATGGCTCTGACTCACCTGCTGCCTGAGGCCATTGAGCTTGGTGAGGACATCCACAGTATCGGTCTTACCATATGGTTTACCATCATGGTGCTCATTGCTGTTGAGATGTTTTTCAACAGCGGCCATCATGCCGAAACCTGTCCCGTCTGCACTACCACCCACCACTCATCATCCTGTCCGGTATGCACATCCACCAATGGCAAAAAACCAGCAGACTCTGCCAGCACAGCCCAGTCTGGATCTCCGGCAGCTGACGCTGCGTCAGCTGCAGCTGCAGCTGAACATGATGGCGCTGCAGGCGCTATGGTGCTTAATATCAGGCGTCCGGTCAGCGCTGCAGACCAGGGACAGTCACTGAGCTCCCGATCAGCAGCCTTTGATGACTGCCACCGCAGCTCCTGCACCGACCCGGAGTGCGGCTGCCACGGTCACAGCCATGACCATGGTGACGGCCATGAGCACTGCTTACATGACCATGGACATGAGCACAGTCATGGGCATGATCACGACGATGCCGGGTACAGCACTGATAACCGCTCTACCCTTCATCACCTTGGTCACAGCCATCTGTTCAGTCTGCGTACCAGCGATATTCAAAATGCCAGAGAAAGAGCCCGCCGCAACAGTGAAATGGGCCGTGGTTCGATAAAGACAGGTCTGCGCAATGGTGGTGCCCCGGTACTGGCAGGATCACTCTTTCACTCACTGTGTGACGGTATCATCATAGCCTCTTCCTTCATGGTCGATTTCCATGTCGGCCTTGCCATTACCGCTGCCATCATCGCTCATGAAATGCCGCAGCAGGTCAGCAATTATGTGCTGATGCTCAACTTTGGCATGAGCCGTCTGCAGGGATATATTGTCAACCTGACCTCCATGCTGGGCTCGCTTACTGGCAGTATCATTTTCTACCTCATCCTGGACAGTGCGCAGAATATCCTGCCTTTTGCTCTGGCCGTTGCCGGAGGCAGCTTTATCTACGTAGCCCTTTCGGACATTCTGCCGCGCCTTAACAAGACAGAAAACAAAAAGGGTATGCTCATAAGCTTTGCCTGTCTGCTGCTGGGTGCTTTCATAGCCATGATGTTAAGCCATCAGGGCCATGACCATGGCCCTGATGGTTCAGGTGCTCATGGAGCTCACTATCATGATCATGGCCACAGTCATGGTCTTGAGGATACCCACGATCATGTCCATTATCACGGCACTGAGCCAGGGCACGACCATGATATCTACCATGAGCATACTCATGAGCCCCCTCACGATCATGGTCCAGATCATATGCATGGCCCAGAGCATGAGCACGTTCACGATGAACATATTCATGAGTAACATGATTGCAATGAAGACGTTCATTCTGAGCATGCCCACGAATATCATGTTCATAATGGGCATTATGTCATTGGCCGAATTAAAAGATTAAAAGGCTGCAGGCCTGCCTCTGTCACAGGGGCAGGCCTGTTTTGTCTGAGCTCAGCTCATCAGTCTTAGTCCAGTTAAAGCGCCATACTGCTCCCTCCTGCGCCGCAGCAGCAAGCTCCCGCCGTAGCAGAGCAAGCCGCATCAGTCAGCGCCATGCTGCGCTCTCCCGCGCCGCAGCAGTCAGAGCATGACTGTTACTGCCCATGCTTAAGCAATATGGGACTGTCTGGAGCGTGCCGGGATCAAAAAACATGTCAGTTAATGAATGTTCAGCTTGACAGCAGGCGACACTAACTGGAAAAATCTGATGCATATGCCCATCAGCAGTCAAAGTCCAGACCAAAGCCGCTGCATAAGCAGCCGCATCAGGATCTGCAGCTCAAGCCGCCAGGGCCTCTCTGCCAGCCCAGTCCATTATCTGTAGGCACTCTCATAAATGTGTGAGCTCAGGGCTCCAGCAACGGCATCAGGTCCTAGTGAGCCAGCTTCTATATCAGGCAATTAGCAGAAGGCAGTTAGCTGGCAAGAACAGTGCGGCGGCCTTACGTAATTTTGCGCGCTGGAGCTGGAGGGGCCAGGCTCATTGTGTGCGGCGTCCTTAGAACTGAACTGATCACTGTGCGTGAGCTTTTAGCTGACTGGTGGGCGGGCAGTGAAATACAGACTACGAGGAGAGCGTGTCCTGTCAGATGCAGCAGATGCTGCGGCTGTTTCAGGATGCCAGTGATGTTATGACAGCCAGTAATACCGGGCTATCCCGCCCTGCAGGAAAATATCCGTCCTGGGACGATGAGGGCGGTGCCGGAGCTTTCTTTGACAGAATTGAAGAGCTTAACAGTCAGGGACAGTTTGTCCTGTGCTGTGAGGCCATTGATCATCTGCCAGTACGGGCTCGCGATTATCGTACGGCCTTTGTGTACGCCCGTGCAGTACAGAATCTGGCTGTATGCGGCTATGAGCCCTCACCTGATTTTGCCTCTGAGACCAGGGACAATGGCTTGCCTGATCTGTCAGACAGTGCTGCCCTTGCCTCACTTGCTGATCCTGCTGCCCTGATGACTGCGGTATCAGAAGCCACAGCCTTCCGCCAAAAGCGCGCAGCTGCCACAGCCGCCATGGCTATAGAGCAATATGATTCTGCCTGTGCTCAGCCTGCCACGCGCTCCTCCCGTAAAAGCACCGCTGCCAGAAACAAATCCCTCTCCTCAGGACGCACTGTCAGCAAAGGCATGCCCCGCGCACTGGTCAAAATATTAAGAAGGGCTGATACAGCACGCTTTACCCCTTTCCTGCCTGACACTCCCGGCTGCAGCGTTACCGTACAGGGACCACCTGATGCCGGTACTTTGCTGATGATTACTTCCCTTACTGTGCTTGATGAAGTCAGTAACGACGGCATTCATGATCCCCGCTTTCATTTGCGCAAGGCATGGGCCTGGCTCTTTCTTAACGAGCCTGTAAGGGCCAGAGCCTGTGCTGCGGCCTGCAAATCAATCAGCAATGATGCAGCAGCTGCACTGATACTGGGATGGGCTGACACCTTCAAAGATGAAGACGACCTTGAAGAAAAGCTCAGTTCAGCAAGAAAGAGAGCACGTCTGTTCTGGCCTGCAGGCCGTGACCGTCCCTATGGTCTGCCAGCTGACAAGAGCGATGAAGATGTCTACCACGCCCAGGGCGATGAGCTCGTGCCACCAGATGGCCGCGATTTAATTGAGCTGTGCTACCGGCGCCATGATCCCTGCACTCAAAGTGAGTTTTATCACCATCACTTTCACGCTACTCTCATATCAGGCGACTCTGAGCTCAACTTCAGGGCCTTTTTACTGTGGCTCAATTCCCTGTGGGACATACAGATTGAGGCTGAGGACATTTTCACCACTGAGTCCACTCATCTCAATGCCCGCAGCGAAATAGTCTATGGCATACGCTATAACAATATGACGGCTCTGCTGTCATTTCTGGGCGGTCAGGTTGATGTGCATGACCTGATTCGTCATGGCCTTGGAGCAAGCCAGGTTGCCCATTTCAGCTATCGTGACAGCTTACTTGCCCATGAGGCCGGCCTTGAAACCTGGGAAAAAGCCGGCATAAATCCCCATGGCTCCTTTGGCGCCATAGACGCCCTGGCAAAGAACACCACCACAGCCGCTGGCCTCAGATCAGGTGCCAGGAGCGAACGCCCGCTTAAGCCATGGAAAGAAAGAGCCCGCAGACTGCTCAAAAGACGACTTCCTCATAAAGAGGGCGATCCTCCTGAGCTTACAGCCATGCAGGCAGCTGATGACATGTATCTGCACCGGGGCCGCATTGAGGTCAGCCTGCACAGCTGTGGACAGCATCCTCTGGCTGCTGGAGTGTTCTTTACTCAGATAATGCGTACCTTATGCATCAGCAGCACAGTAAGAGGCATGGTCATAAACGGAGGCCTCTTCCGAACTGATGTTTTCTGCATGGAAGCCGAGCGCATCTTTAATCAAATCCTGCCCGTCGATGCCTTTATTTTCTTTGGCATTAATGACGACGGCCCGGTCCCGTCTGTCTATACCCGGGGGCTGCGCAGCCTGGGAATGAATGAGATAGAAGTAAGCTATCCAGGCGAGGATCCTGAGGTACTGCTGTCCTTTTTACGTGATGCCGTGAATATTATCCTTACCCGCGACATCACACTTCAGGACGGTCAGGATGCCGATCTAAGAGGTCTGCTGCACCATAAAATCGAGCTGAGCGCCGGCATCAACATTCCAGACTACACCTTCAAAATCAACTACGATCTCAGCTACGGCGCCTCCACCACATCAGCATCCACAGCCCGCACCTCCAAATCTGCAGATAAACCAGACAAATCTGCTGACAAATCTGCAAATAAATCAGCTAAAGCTGATAAAGCTGGTAAAGCCGCAGACAAAGCAGCCAGCAAAAGTGCCAGCGGCAGCGCCAGAGCCAGTCGTGCAGCCAGCAAGACCACAGCCGGGCCAGACAGTCAGCCCCTGTCTCCTGTTTCAAAATCAGCCCCACCAGCCTCAGCTTCAGCACAATCTGCCCCGACTTCACCAGCCACGGATGTAACTGCCGCTCAAGCAGCTCCAGCTTCTCAAGCCACGGCTGCAACTGCCGCTCAAGCTGCCACCGCATCAGCTTCAAACACATCCTCCCTGTCAGGCCGTGCTCAAACTCAAACTGAGCAAAAGTCAGCCGCCACAACAGAGCAGCAAACAGCCAACACAAAAGAGCAGACACTTTCCAGAGGAGAAAGTATTAACAGCAATGCAAGGCCAGTCACTGCTGCTCAAAGCACTGTTACATCTGAAAATACACTTTATAAAAAGGAAAGTACAAACGGCACCGAAACCATTACTGATACTGCAGCTGACTGTGGTCATGGCAGAAGTGCCAGTGATGAAATCAGCCATAAAGATGGAAGAGAGCAACAGTCAGCCTGTGCAGCGTCATCGCTACCTGCCGCCGCTCATGCGCCGGCTGAAGCTGCATCGCTTTCAGCTGCCAGTTATGGTTTTACACCTGGTGATCTTTCTGGCAAGGACCTGGGCATCACTGTGCCATCAGGTACACGGCCATGGCCTCGTCATGCTGCCGTGCTGGTTGATGACAGCCATGTGTACTCACGAATGCTCAAGGGCACACAACGTGGTCAGGACCGTCTGAGCACCATAACCCATATGGCTCTTTTTCTGCGCTGGGCCATACGCCGTCATCTGATCAGCTCTGCCCTGGAGCAGAAATATCCCCATGTTATTGAGCAGGTGAATTTTGGCAATGAGAAATTCGATCTGCGCCAGTTTATTTATGATGAATTTGCCGGACGCATCAGTGATGATATTTTCAATGATGCAGGCCGGTCCTTTGTGCAGGCCTACTGGCAAAAGGAAACACTGCCTAACTATTTTGAAGATTTGCGCATTATTGCCCAGGACAGTCCAGCTCTGGAACAGCTTGACTCTCCTGCTGAATATGAGCTGTCTTTTACTGCCCTGCCTTTTAATGACAGCACCTGGGACTGTGTACGAGCTGTGCTTAACAGTCGTCTTAGCTCCCATCACAATCAGTATGTGCAGCCAGTAAGTCAGGAGTGCGAGGCTACGGCCTGGCAGCTGATGCGTTTTCTGGACTGCCCATGCACTTTATTCCCGGCCATGGCTGATGACAGTCCGCTTATTGCTTCATGGCAAGCCGCTAAAACAGAGGGCGAAAAAGCCGGTTTTGTACCGGTAATGATTCCAGCTGAGCCACTGATGCTGCAGATGCTTATCAACCGCTCGGGCTGCCGTGCTCCTCTGTCACGTCAGGACACCATGGGTCCATTTGATCTGACCAGACTGCAGGCAGTAAGACAGAACATGGTAAGCTCGCCCCTGCCTGATGGAGCCGCCCTGCTTGAGGCACAAATAGAAAAGTCGCGCAAACGCATTGAGGAGCACGGGTGGAGCTGGGAGGATCATGTAACCGGACGGGCCATGCGCAAAGTTACAGTAACGCGCTTTCAGTGTATCTGGGACTTTCAGACCAGTCTTACCCGCCCCATGATTCTGGCCCGCATTCCTGCTGCACAACCATGGCAGGTCTTTGCCTGGCTGCCTTGGGAATTACGTCGTTACGATATTGGCGTAACTGAGTTTATGGCTGTAGCCCGTTACTTTTATGAACAGTACGGAGCCGTACTTTCCGTAATGTCCAGTCAGGAGCTTGAGTTTTCTCTGCCAGCTGCGCTTAAGAAGAAAGACAGAAGCCTTAAAGCTGCCTATGAGTACTTTGCTCTTTGCCCTAATATTATCGAGCTCAACTCAGGCAATTTCCGTCCTGACCTTTATGACAAAATAGGCAATGTAGCCACACTGGCCAGCACCTTAAGCCGCTCGCGCATCTGGTACTTCAACTGGGAGCTGATGTGGCGCCGCTCCTTTGCCCGCAACACCTGACCAGGGATGCACCAGCCATGCAACGACATTTGCTCAGGCATTCTCTTGCCGGGCACTTGTCGTGTCCCGCAGCCCCATCTCTCACAGCTCAACCTTGTCCCGGCGCTCCAGCCGCCAGGACAAAACCACCTGTCTGCTCTTAACCTGACAAAAAGAAATGCTCCGGCATAATAATGCCACATAAGACTCATGCTTCCCCGCGAGCAGCCCCCTGACAGAGTGCAGCTCTAACAACTAAAACCTTTAGGCAAGCTTATGAGAGATGTTTATAAGACCTGCTTATGTGACATGCTTATGTGACATGCTTATGTGACATACTTATGAGACTGCTGATGGACGCCCTGATACACGCTCAACTGACAGGGTTGTTTATTTACTTTACATTTTAGAAAGCAAAAAGGCGGGATAAACCCGCCTCAATAATTCGTCTTAAGAAATCTGTAAGTATTACTGACCTAACAGGCTCAGAGCGATGGTAGGACGCTGATTGGCCTGAGCAAGAACAGTCTGGGAAGCCTGCTGGATTATGTTGTTCTGGGTAAGGGCAGCAGTCTCAGAGGCGAAGTCTGTATCACGAATTCTGCTGCGGGCATCAGCCTCATTTTCAGAGATGGAAGCCTGGTTACGAATGGTGCTTTCCATACGGTTTTGGATTGCACCCAGCTCAGCACGGCGGGAGTCTACTGCCTGGATTACTGAATCAATATGAGCAAGTGTGTACTGAGCGTTTGATGCAGACGAAATGGTCCAGCGAATCTCAGCTTTTCCGTTATTGCCATCGTAAACAATGCCATTTTTAGCTTTAGCATTTTGAGCGGTGACATCTACTGCAGCATCCAGTTTGGCCATCTTAGCCAGGCCAGACATAGTGAAAGCATCTGCCCAGTTAAGAGTAAGGGTATCACCAGCATTAGCGCCTACCTGGAAAATCATCTTACCAGCATTATTACCTGTGCCCGGGATAAGACTGTTGGTTACCTTGGTATGGTCCTGAGCAGTAGAATTGTTTTTTCCGTTAAGTACCAGTGCACCTGCAAAGGTGGTCTGGCGGGCGATACGGTTGATTTCCTGGGAGAGTTGGGTAACTTCTTCCTGGAGGGCTTTGCGGTCGGCCTGGGAGTTGGTGCCGTTAGCGGACTGTACTGCAAGGACGCGGATGCGCTGCAGCATATTGGTGGTTTCGTCCAGTGCGCCTTCAATGGTCTGGGCAAGGGCGATACCGTCATTGGTGTTACGGTTGCCCTGGTTGAGGCCATTGATCTGGGAGGTCAGACGGTCAGCAATCTGAAGGCCGGCAGCGTCGTCCTTGGCAGAGTTGATTCTCAGGCCTGAGGACAGTCTCTGGTATGAGGTATTTAAGCTCAGAGTGGCATTACTCAGCTTGCGCTGGGCATTGATGGAACTGACGTTCGTGTTGACGTAAAGAGCCATATCCGATCTCCTTGTATGGCCCCAGTTCGGCCACTAATTTATATCTGGTTGCATAGTCATGTTAAGACATGCTCCTGTTTCATTGACCATGAGCAATGAGTATGCCACTGCTCTGCCAGGGCTGTATTTACCGTCGCTGCATGCCTGTAAACATCATATTTATAACACCGAAAACACCTTAATAAACTGGCAATGCCATATGTCTTGCCCGCATGAAATTACGCGGGCATCAGGTCCCACGTCATATTTATGACCCGAAAAAGGTCTTTTCCAGACACTGTCCTACAGTCTGCTGAGCGCTGTTTGCTGAGTATGCAACGGGTCTCACGATGTTGCCATCAGCCAGCACGGTGCAAATTAAAGGGCCTGATCCCCATAATGGAGATCAGGCCCTTTAGTTTATTGAGTGCAGATACTTTCGGTCTGTCAGCTATGCGCCGCGCCCATCATACCCGGCAGCACCTGGAGGCACCCGGCGCCTGCAGTAGGACGGAGCGAGCCAGTGGATGCGTGGTGTGGCAGAGGCTCGGTGGCAGCGTGCATCGCGTGGTGCGGTGCCGGGGCTAGGCCTGGGGCTCAAGCAGTGCGTTTACCAGGGCCACGGCCTGCTCGTAGCGGGACTGGTAGTCGCCGCTTACGGTGACAAACCTGCGGTTGTGGCTCTCAAAGATGTCCTTTATCTGATTGGAGTACTTTTCACGCTGGCTGGCAATGACCATGGAGCGGTCGCCGTCGTGAATAAAGTCCACATCAGGCTCAAGGAAGATAATGAGATCAAAGCGGTTGATGCTGTCGATAGCATCAGACAGAGCCTTGTTCAGGCGACTTTGCGGATCTTCAAAGAAATTGATGTAGAACTGGGTAATAAGGGTGTCAGTATCAACAAAAAGCACCTTCTTGCCCTGCTCCAGAGCCTTGATTTCATTGAGCTTCTGCTGAAGCAGGATCTCAACATAATCCTCAGAGAGCATGCGATCAGGAGTACCTGACTTAAAGGAGAGCTCACGGCCGGCCTCATCAATGCTGATGGCATTAAATCTACTGGTAAGATTCAATGTCAGAGTGGACTTGCCAGTGCTTTCGCCGCCAATGAGCAGAACCTTACGGGTGTAATGAGGACGTACCACTGCTGGCAGCCAGTCCCAGTGACCATAAGGATCAGCACGCAGAACCTTGGAGCTTATACCCATGGTGTTGTCAAAATGATGAATGGCAGCCTCACGGCAGGTCAGTTTGAAGCAGCTGCGCTCATCAGTATCGTCATCGGTAAAGATTACATCGATACCGTCCTTGATCTGATCACGTATCTGACGGGCATGTTCAAGTGCCATTTCGTGAGTGTACTGGCTGAGCGACGGGGCATCATCCTCAACAGTAAGGATGGTGACATTGCCAATATGGGCGGTCAGGCGGTAAATCCAGCGGTAACGTACCAGCATGTCTATTTCATTGCGGTTACGACCTGCCCACAGCACTACAAAAAGTCTGACACACAGATTGGCTGCCTGAATCAGGCTGTCTACATGTCCCATGTGCAGAGGATTGAATGCTCCTCCGTAAAGACCGGTCTTATATCTCATTGCTCCTGGCCTCCCTTGACCAGCGTATGTACATGTAAATGGCATTGAGCAGGTAGACTACCCACATCAGCAGTACCGCCAGATTCTCCTGACCCTGAGCAAAGTTAATGGACCACATGACAATGGTTGCGGCATTAACCACAATCCACAATAGCCACTGCTCGGCAATACGGTAGATAGTCAGAATCTGAGCGGTAATGGACAGTACTGTTGTCAGGCTGTCGACCCATGGCAGGTTGCCACCCAGAGTGCGCAGGAAAAGACCATAGGCAAAGACGGCCACTACAGTAACAGCATAAATGTAGATCTTCTTTTTGCGGCTCAGGCGGCGCTTTTCCACCTCACCCGTATCAGCACTGGTATGACGGGCCCACAGGTAGAGACCAATGATATTCATTGGTGTGTAGTACAGAGTGTTGAGCATGACCTCGCCATAGTACTTGGCCTCATAGGCAATCCAGGCATAGCTGAGCACGTTGACCAGAGCAAAGACAAAGCAGATGCTCTTGCCCATACCAGTGAGCACCACGCACCATACACCGGTCAGTGCGGCCACAATACCCAGAGTGGAATCACCCCAGTAAAGAGACAGCGACAGAATAATGGCCGATGCCACCAGCATCCAGGTGGTTTCGGCCTTTTTCCAGCCAGTAAACTCATTTTTCAGATAAAGTGTCAGACCTTCGCCCATATTATTTCTCCTTAAAAGGCGTGGAAATGACAGCCCGGGCGCGCTCCCCTTGGAAACATCAGCAGGCAGCCGCGCTACCTTGCGGTCGCCTGGTCGTAAGGCGCTCTGCATCTTCAGCCAACACTGCTGTGCCCATCCTGCAGGGCTTGCAGCTGCGAAAGCTGCTGCTATGCCCCTGCCCGGCACAAGGCCTGTGAGCCGCTGTTGCAGCGCCAGCTGCTGCATATGCGCTGACTGAATGCTCCCAAAACGCGTCTGTATTTTCTAACCTGACCATAACAGTCCGTTCATTACCTTGCTTTCTCTTGCCCCAGCCCTGCTTATGCCTCCGCCTGGTGATGGCAAGGCCGGTGAAGAACCAGGCTCAGCCAGGTGATGGCAAGGCCGCTGATGCTTATGGCTGCGCCATGGGTTTCAGGGCCGGTCAAGCACCTGGCCGGCTGCTCACTCAGTACTGTCTGCCCGGCTGCGCCTGTGCCCTGGCCCATAGCTGGATGGGCGCTGAGAGCTGTTCTCTCAGACCCGGTTGCACCAGATTTTCTGGTGTGGTTGCCAGATAACGGGCGCAGGCCATCCCCGGGGGCTGCCTTGTGAGCAACCACGGTACGGCCGGGTCCGAATAGCGGGTACAGGTTATCCCCGGGGGCCACTGAGCATTTCAGTAACCACGGTACAGGCTGGGCCCGTTTCCGGGCAAAGGCTGTGGGTGAGGATAGCAGCGCAGCTGACAGGCAGCGTGAGGCTGCAGCAGGAAAGTAAAAATGAATCTGCAGTGCAGATCCATGCAAGCATGGTAATGACGGGATTTATGACGTCCATGGCAACTGCATTTTGCTGTCAGACAGCGCAGAGCGCTCTGCCAGCTCAGGCAGTTCATGAGCGTCAGTTACGTTTTTCGTCGGGCCTCGTGAAAAACAGCCGTTTGAGCTGCCGTGCCGCCTTTGCAGTTGAGCGAAAAGGCTTTGTTGCAGGCTGGCACAAGTGGCCGCAAAGCGGGCCGCTGTCGCGATGTTACTGGTAATGAACAGGTCAGAAAATACCAGGGCCAGTTGAGTTACTAACAATAACAAAAAAAGGCGGTATAGCAAACGTGCAATACCGCCTCTTTGAAATTTATTATGACTTGGAGGGGGTCTGGTCAGTCAGGATGATATGGCAACTGATATGACCCGCCCTGATCATAAGGTAATACTACAGGACAAAAGTTACTGTTAGACGTACTTGAAGTCAATTTCCTTGATCTTCTCAGACCAGATCTTAGGACCTACGGAGTGGATATTGTTACCCTCGGAGTCAACAGCAACGGTAACTGGCATATCGACAACCTTAAACTCGTAGATAGCTTCCATGCCCAGATCCTCGAAAGCCAGAACACGGGCTTCCTTGATGGCCTTGGATACGAGGTAGGCAGCACCACCTACTGCCATTAAGTAGGCAGCCTTGTGCTTCTTGATGGACTCAACAGCGGCAGGACCGCGCTCGGACTTGCCGATCATGCCATACAGGCCGGTCTCAGCGAGCATGGTCTCAACGAACTTGTCCATACGGGTGGAAGTGGTTGGGCCTGCTGGGCCTACAACCTCATCACCAACAGCAGGTACTGGACCTACGTAGTAGATGAACTTGCCCTTGAAATCAACGCCATCAGGTAAGGACTCACCCTTGGCGATCATGTCGCAGATGCGCTTGTGGGCAGCATCACGGCCGGTCAGAATGGTACCGGTCAGCAGCAGAGTATCACCCATCTTCCAGGTGGCGATCTCTTCCTTGGTCAGGGTGTCGAGGTTGACGCGCTTGACGTTGTCATTGCCACCAAGCTCGATCTCAGGATAGATGTCCAGTGATGGAGGAGTGAAGGTGGCCGGGCCTGAACCGTCCAGAGTGAAGTCGATGTGACGGGTGGCGGCGCAGTTAGGAATAATGGTGATGGCCTTGGATACGGCGTGGCAAGGATAGCTCTTTACCTTAACGTCCAGAACGGTGGTCAGACCACCCAGACCCTGAGCACCGATACCAAGTTTGTTGATCTTCTCGTACAGCTCAAGACGGAGCTCTTCGTCGGCATTCTGTGGGCCGCGCTTAATCAGATCCTGAATATCGATGTGCTCGTTTAAGGATTCCTTGGCCAGTAAGGCTGACTTCTCAGGAGTACCGCCTACGCCAACACCAAGAATGCCAGGAGGACACCAGCCGGCACCCATTAAAGGAATCTCATGGAGGATCCAGTCAACGATGGAATCAGAAGGATTGAGCATCTTCATGTGGGTCTTGTTCTCGGAACCACCACCCTTGGCAGCGATGGAAACCTCAACCTTGTCACCCTTGACCATCTCAATGTGAACTACGGCAGGAGTATTGTCCTTGGTGTTAACACGCTTGCCGGCAGGATCGACCAGTACGGACTTGCGCAGCGGATTGGTAGCGCAGGTGTAGGCACGACGGGTACCCTCGTCTACCATCTCCTGAACGGTCATGTCGCCCTCAAACTGGACTTCCATACCGATCTTGACGAAGCAGGTTACGGCACCGGTGTCCTGACACAGTGGTCGGTGACCGATAGCACACATCTTGGAGTTCTTTAAGATCTGTGCGATGGCAGCCTTGGCTGAAGGGTTCTGCTCAATATCATAGGCATGCTTCATTGCGTCAAGGAAATCACGTGGGTGATAGTACGAAATGAACTGGAGAGCCTCATAGATTGAGTCAATGAAGTCCTGATTCTTAATTAAAGTTGTCATTAGCCAATCCTTTTCCATTGGTGTTTCGGCCAGGCGGCCAGTTGTATCCATCAGCCGCGTACCGACGCCACTGAGGCCACATCCAGGCCGACTAAATTGCTCAAAAGATTATAAGCCGATTGAAACAAAATTGCAGCTTGAGACCATAGACCGGCCCTGACAAAATCGTAAAAATATGAACCCTGGCAAGCTTTTTTCCCGCACCAAAATAATCACCTGTGTCAATCGGATACCCCCATGGCATCTCACTGAATACCCCAACAGCTATCTGGAATCTCAGCACAATCAGCCTGCTCACAGACCCGCACTCAACGGAGAGACCTGCGCCCCATGGTGAGCCTTGCCCTCGCCCTATCCCCTTCCCCTTCCCCCACTCTTCCGTAATGAGCAGTCGCTCTGGAGTCGGCACTGCATCCTGTGCCCTCAAGGCCGGACTATTACTGCCAGGCCACAGACCCAGTCAACGCCTGTTGCACTGACGAACCGGTCCCGGTATGAAGATACCGGACGCCCTGATGTCAGCATGTTGCATGGTTGTAACAAAACCGCCTGAACTCGCTGAACTCAATGGTCGCTACTTAAGCGTCAGACGGGTGATGCCGACCGCCTCCGCATTGCAAAGCGCCCCTGCTCTCATGCTGGCAGGCCAGCAGGAGGGCTGCATGCATGCTGTTACTGTCTGCATTTTGCTATGGGTTTATGGATGAAATTCATGCTCAATCCCACATACATTGACCTGTCTGTGTTCAAAAGCGGGGCATTATTCTAATTATCAGCATGGCATTGTCATGATTTTCCTTATAATGCCGTTACAGATTGCGTCTGCACTTGATTGAAAGACACATAGTGAACAAAATATGGCCTCACAGACATATTTATGACATACATGCTAAGGCAGATAACACAGCACTGTCGGGAGTACGCAGCCATGGGCACTACGTCGTGACAAATTAACGCCACAGCCATGCTTTTTGCTGAAAAAACACTGTCATAAGGTATAACAACAGGCATAATCGTCATCAGAAAATGGCTGATAATTGCCGTTTTTCACTAAAGCACCATTTCGTGGCATACCTATTGCTGTAGTCACGTGAGCAGTCATCGCTTCGACTCCTTAACAGGTAATTAAGGTGTCTTTAGTGGTGTCTGGAGTTCGACAGAATAACAGTTACCTGAGCCCTGCAGCCTGACTTTAACTGCAATTGCAAGTCAGCTGTCATATTGCATGGCATCAGGATCTATTATTTTGAGGATACTTTGTTGCATAATATTCGGTTATCAGACTGAGTCCCTGATACACATTGAAATTCCTTACAGGAAATTGAGCCTAAAGCTTCAGGAGCAAGCCTTAAAGCCAGAAGAGACCTGATCATCAAAAAATGGAGTAACCGGACACCTCAGAGGCCTTAAGCCTTCCGGTTATATGTGTTAAAGCAGCCGTGCGGCTGAACACATCAGAGCCTCAAATTAGTGCAACACTGATTTACTGGTAAAATCGTCACTCAAACGACTGATTTTCCCAATGCGGATAAGACAGGCAGACTGCACCGCAATTCTAACAGGGCGGCTAAATATGCTATATTGCCGTTCTTCAAGCAGACAGGGTATCAGACAGAGCTGATAAAGGCCTGTAAAATGCACGATTAAGGACAGGATCTTTGCGTTTGTGGCTCAGACCTTTGTCGTAAACAGAATTCCTTAAGACAGAATGACCGGCATTTTGCCCGGCCTCTGTTGTATTACAACTGATTATTTTTCAACGTCTTTCAGGCACAACCATAAAGGGCTAAATATGTTAATTACGATTGCTGTAATCATCATTGTGCTTACAACGTTCATGTTAATCATTTACAACATGTACAGTGATTACATGGCTAAGCGCGAAGAAGATATGCGTGTTATCTATACCCGCTGCCGCAATATCGTTTCCGAGTCTGAAGAGCTGCTGATCAATCAGAACCAGCTGCCTTACTCCAAGACTATGGTACTCATTTTGCGCAACCGTATTTTAAGTGCCTTAAAGCGTATGAAGGGCGACCCTACCGCCCGTGGCATTGAAGAGCGTATTGCCGAGCAGACCAAGATTATTGAAGACATCAAGGTTAACTACAAAGAGGATCTGGCCTTCCGTAATCCTGAGAATGACAACGTTGCTGTTATGCAGTTACGTACTATCCGCCGTCTGCGCAAGATCATTCAGTCTGAACTGCGTGCCGGCACCACAGTAGACGTAAACCTGTGTCAGAAAGAAGACCGTCGTCTCAAGCTGCTGGTTCTGAAGATTAACGTTTCCAACCTCATCCAGAACGTAATCATCATGCGCGAGAACCGTCAGGTAGGTTCATGCCGTACCATGATTACCAAGGGTCTTGAGGTTATCCGCCGCTCCGGCATCAAGGACAACTGGCTGATGGACAAGTCAGACGTTCTCAATCAGATGCTGCGCGAACTTGAGCATCAGGTACGCGAGAAGAGCAAGGAAGAAGTCGAAAGAGTCAACGAGAAGACCGAGACCGAGTCCGAGCTGGACGAGATCTTCGGCGACAAGAAGAAGTGGTAAAAGCCACCCTCTTCTGAAAAAGCCCTTTTTCAAAGGCCCTGCCCAACCGGCAGGGCCTTTTTGTTTACCCCAGCAGCCAGCATCATTCCCGCAAGAGCCCTTCTCAAAACGCCCCGCCACAACAAACGTTTTTCAAAACCGCCCGACAGCCATTTAAATCCCTGTCCGAACCATCGCTGCCTCTGACCACGACAGGCACAGCCAGGACTCCATATGTTCATGCAAGGCATTGCAGCCCCCTGCACTGCCCAGGCTCCAGCCCCTTAATTGTCCGGGCCTCCCTGCACAGATATCCCAACCAGGGGCTCCGCAAAGCCATGCGATGGTATGCCCCTGACCCGCACTCTCACCTGGCACTGCCCTTAACAGCCAGGCTGCCAGCGCCCGCCCCTGCCAAGTACAGAGCGCCATCCCACTTGTCCGCTGCAGCCCCTGATTGGCTGACCAAAGGCATAAACCTGACAACCTAAGCTCTGTCCGCGTAATCCATCAGGTAACACATCTGTCTGAATGCAGCATCAGGACCAGAGCTGCACACCAGTCCTCCCCTATACAATCCCATCCTATCCTATCCTATCCCATCCCATCCCATTCAATCCAATCCTCCCCTGTCCTATCCCATCCCTTTCAATCCAATCCTCCCCTGTCCTATCCCGTCCCATTCAATCCAATCCTCCCCTGTCCTATCCCATCCCTTTCAATCCAATCCTCCCCTGTCCTATCCCGTCCCATCCAATCCTATCCCATCCCAGTCAGTGCCTGGCAGTTGCTAAAGGAACTGAATTGCGTTTAGTGCCTCTTTCTGTACTCTTTGAAAAGCAAAGCAAGCTGCATACTGCAGGCTGAAGATACACGCTGCAGCATTCAACCGGCAGGCTGCTGAACACAGGATCAAATAACAGCTGCCTTATGACTGCAGAACAGCTCATCTCATGCCTGATAATGATTTACAAAATATTTTATGATTGCAATTTTTAAGTAGTTTGAGAATGCAGGACAGTGGCTGTTGCGTACTTTCAGCATATCGTCGGTTAACGAATTTGGCAGTTTTTGAGCTGGTTTTAAGTGTTTCTGGGCAAAAAAAATGGCAGATTTGATAACAAATCTGCCTTTTTCATTATTTGCTGTACCAGGACAGCTTATGCGGCACTGCTCTTTTGTGCAGTGCCATCTGGCTTTGGGTATTTTTTGCTGGCCATGAGGCTGCAAAGTGCGGTCTTAGATAAAGTCAAAGCCCTGCTCTTTGAGGTAATCAACAATGGCACCGGCTGGTGCTGTGGTGCTCTTGAGCATGGTATTGCAGCTTTGAGTCCAGTCAGCTGAACGCTGATTGTACTTGCGGTTTTCAAGGTAGGCCTTGAAAGTCTGGTTGTACTGAGCCAGCTCTTCTTCATTGAAGGCGTCTTTGTACTCCTCGTCCATGATGAACCAGTGACGTGGCAGACGAGGCTTCTGCTCCTCAAGGTACTCCTTGTCAGGAACACCAAGAGCAAGGGCCAGTAAAGGTACTACGCCCTTTGGCAGCTTGAGCATTTCTGACAGACGCTTAATGCCTGACTTGTAGCCACCTATAACTACGCCTCCCAGGCCCATGGACTCAGCAGCGGTCAGAACATTCTGGCAGACCAGAGAACAGTCGTTAAAGCCGCCTGTTATGAACTTGAAGCCATATGGTGGCTTGATATCCGAGATGCGGGCCAGCTTGGTTACATCGAGGCAGAAAACAAAGAAAGTAGCGCACTTTGCAATGTGATCCTGATCTCCGGAGAACTGGGCAATCTCAGCAAGCTTGACCGGATCTGATACCTTAATGGTGGTAACAAACTGGTAGAAGCAGGTGCTGGAGGTCTGAACAATGGCGTCATCAATGGCGGTCATCTGCTCAGCGGTGATTTTCTCACCAGTAAATCTTCTGATTGACTGGTGGGACTTTATGGTCTCAAGAGCGTCCATGGTTAAATCCTGTAAAAGCTCTGCTAAAACAGAGTCTGTGGTTGCGGGGCTTAGATACTCTCATCAGCCCCCTTGCAATAATCTGAGGCCTGCAGCCTCAGCATGTTCGTGTTCTGTCGGACCTGTCCGTCTGTTACCACCAGGTCCAGTCCCGTCATCCGCTGCAGCTCGCCTGACTGCAGCATGTCGACTGCAGCCGCTGCGTATAGCCTGAATGCAGCTATGGTCGGCTGTAGCCTGTGCAGGTCGCCTGACTGTGGCTATGGCAGGCTGTAGCCTGTGCAGGTCGCCTGACTGTGGCTATGGTCAGCTGGAGCTGGCAGGTGCTGCCTCGAGCTGCCTGACAGTGCCGTAAATGGATATCAGTTGCCTGCCGGGATGCGGAAGATAGCATCACGGTCTACACTGCCGCACTGGGCGCGATCCATAAGGACGGCATCGAGAATGGTCATGGCCATCATGGCCTCGGCAATTGGAACGGCACGCAGACCTACGCATGGGTCATGGCGGCCTTTGGTAACAAGCTCGTTTAAAGGATTACCGTTTTTGTCGATGCTGCGGCCAGGAACCATTATGGAGGAGGTAGGCTTGAAGGCCATGCGTACCCTGATAACCTGACCTGTGGAGATACCGCCGAGGATGCCACCGGCATGATTGGACAGGAAACCCTCAGGGGTAATTTCATCACGGGCCTCACTGCCTTTCATGGCAGCCATGGCAAAGCCGTCGCCAATCTCTACGCCCTTGACGGCGTTTATGGACATCATGGCCTGAGCAAGTTTGGCATCAAGGCGCTCAAATACAGGAGAGCCCATGCCGGCAGGTACGTTATGGGCACGCACCTCAACTACAGCACCACAGGAATCGTGCTCCATTCGCAGATTGTCCATGAAATCGTAAATCTTCTGGAGTTCATTTTCATCAGAACTGGCAAAGTTAAGCTGGTTGTTAAGGGCAGCCTGAGGGTCATAAGCTTCAGTACTGAATGGGCCTATGGCAGTAACGCAGCCGTCAATGCTGATACCAAAGAGCTCTCTTAGCACAGTCTTGGCAATGGAGCCGGCAGCAACACGCATGGCGGTCTCACGGGCAGAGGCACGGCCACCGCCACGATAATCACGGATACCATACTTCATATTGTAGGTATAGTCAGCATGACCAGGGCGATAGGCATTCATAATCTCAGAGTAGTCCTGAGAGCGCTGAGCTGTGTTTTCGATAATAAGACCAATTGGGGTGCCGGTGGTCTTCTCCTGGAAGACGCCGGAGATCACTCTGACCTGGTCAGCTTCGTTACGTGGGGTACCAAAACGGGTACTGCCAGGACGACGACGATCGAGATCGACCTGGATCTGTTCCTCACTGATGGTTACACCTGGAGGGCAGTTATCGATAATACAGGCCATAGCACGGCCATGAGACTCACCACAGGTAGTTACAGTAAAGATCTGTCCGAAGGTATTTGCACCCATAGAATTAATCAGGCTCCTCGAAAATAAAAGGTTGCGACTGCTGCGCCGTCTGCTGCACGACACTAAAGTCGTCTTGACAGCAGCAAAACCGACTGGCTGAAAACTTTTCCAGCCCATATATCTTAGCCCATCAAACCAGGAAATAAGCACAGGCTTACTTCATATGTCTGAGTTTTCTCATTTTCAGGCCAAAAGAAAGGACCTGAGTATCAGCCCGCACCAAAAAAGCACGGTCCGACCACTCAGGTCCCTTCCTGCAGCTTACAGTTTGCCGTCCTCTGCGCACTCACTGCGCCAGTCCCGCCTTCTTGACTGGCGGCCCTGCTGCCACTTCAGACTGGCGGACGCCGCGCCAGTTCTGAGCGGACGCCGCGCCACTGCTGAGAGGCAGCCTTCGCGCCAGTTATGACTGGCTGTAACCAGGCTACTGATGACGGGCGGCCGCTACGCTACCTCTGACAGGCTGAACTCCTGCAGCTTAATACTGACGACCTGCTGAGCCTGCTTAGTCAGTTACCAGCCCGGCATGCTTTTCTTAATTGCGCTGGTCATTGCAGGCATTGACGAAGTGTTGAGCACACAGCTCAAGCTGATCAGCTGTCAGCATGAATACACCACTGCCACCTTTCTTCAGGTCGATAAAGTGGAAAGGCACGTTTGGATAGGCCTCAATGAGGTTTTCCTCGGTATTGCCCACCTCAACAATGAGAATGCCCTCATCGGTCAGGAAGTCACGGGCCTTGAGGAGAATGCGGCGCACGCAGTCAAGGCCGTCAGCACCAGAGCCAAGAGCCAGCTCAGGCTCACGGTGGTACTCATCAGGCATGGAGGAAATGTCTTCGGCGTTGACATAAGGAGGGTTGGCCACGATAAGGTCGTAGCGGTCACCCTCTGGCAGATTGTCAAAGAGATCGCTCTGGATTGGAGTTACCAGGTTTTCCAGCTCATAGCCCTCAATATTTCGGGCAGCAACCTCAAGGGCATCGGCGCTGATATCAACAGCATCAACCTCACAGTCGCCCTCAAACTGCAGAGCAATGGCAATGGCTATACAGCCTGAACCTGTGCACATGTCCAGAACACGCTCAGGACGGCGGTTGAGATAAGGGTGGAACTCATTGTCGATAAGCTCGGCAATAGGAGAACGCGGAATGATGACGCGACGATCCACATAGAACTGGTGGCCGGCAAAGAAAGCGCGGTGAGTTAAATATGGAGTTGGAATACGGTATCTGGTACGGGCAATGGCCATCTTGCCGATAAGATGACGCTCGCGGCGGGTCAGACGGGAAGTCAGAGTGGAGTCATCGCATGGTGGCTGCAGGAACATGACAGCCTGCACCATCTCCAGAGCCTCATCCCAGTAGTTATCAGTTCCATGACCAACATAAACACCGTGCATGGAGAACAGTGACACCAGATAGCGCACTACATCCTGTACGGTGAACAGCTCTTCATCAAGGGTCTTTAACACCTCCTCGTCATCAGGCATGTGATAAAAGTCTTCGTCGATAGGAGCAATAATTGAGTCGATCAGCTCTTCAGCAGATCTGGTATGAGAGTTAAGGTCCTCTGACTCGTTTACGTTTTGCGTGGTCATAAAATGATATAAATCTCTATACAAACAGCCTGGCGCTTTCCATAAGCAATAACAGAAAGCCCAACAGGCCCAATTAACCTGGTATGGCTATTTTACCTGAAAAACAGCCTCAATCCCCAAAAATACGCCCGCACCGCCACGACACAGAGCGCTGCAGATACCGCTACGGACGGCGCAAGGCTCCAGGCATAATCCCCAGACCTGACCCACAAAAGTAACTTCCAGTAAGCTCCGCCTGTACCTGTCTCATGAGCACTGCAGTGTAATGCAGGAAATCAGCTGTGCTACAGCTTGATGTAGTGCAGGAAGAGCAGGAAGAGCAGGATAGAGGGCAATGCAGGAAGAGCAAGATGGGTGACAATGCTGGGATAGCTGGATGGGCTTGCTGAAAGGGCTGTAATGCAGGAATAGCGGGATAGCTTGCTGGAGAGGCCTGAAATGCGGGAATAGCGGGATAGCTTGATGAAGGGGCTGCAATGGCAGCAAAAGGCAAAAAAAATGAGCGTCTGAGTGCGCTCTGTTTTTGTGGGCAGATGCCTGAATTAACTGTGATGATACTGGACACAGGAACACGACGGCTGAATGGCTTACCGGACCTCAGCCGCCGGTCATTCCCATGTCTTATACATGGACCAGTCCTCTGATCAACACAGGCATAGCGATGGCAGGTGACTATTCGTAATGAACGTCCATCTTGCGGGATGAGGCCAGAAAATCAGAGATTAAATCGTTGATTTCTCTGCCAATGACACGCTGCTTTTCGCTGCAGTCCTCGTTGATAACAACCTTGCCGCCATCAAAGGTGAATGTTCCCTGCTCCTCAATGACGAACTGTCCCTTAAAGAAAGAGGCTACGTGCTTTGCGATCATTACTGGGGTGTATTTTCTGAAAGTACGCATAGACTCACTGACTCCTGTGTTGTCTGTGTGTATTTTAGTCTAGTTCCCGATTGTAAAATTTGCATTAATCTGGTGCAAAAACTCTGGAAACTTTTAAGGCTTCTGTGCAGGTTACACAGTCGCCATGACCGGGCTTTCGGTAAATTCAAATCAGGTAAATCACCAGGACAAAAATATCTGTCAATCTAAGGTAAATACCTGTTTCTGCTTAGTTTGCTTTGATGTGGTAATTATCTGGCCTACTGCGATCTTAATCAACCGCAATTGTCTATATCCGCCACATTTATCAAGATTTTTGCCAACATTGCGTACGTGATCACAAATCATAAAATGGTGCAGAAGATGCACTTTTTTACCTCAGTAAAATTTTATTTTACACACACATTTTCAAATAACACCCAACATTTTCAATTTTGGCATGGATTATTCCAGACATGATGTTTGAAGCCCTTAGCATGCCGTATCTATGATATTCAGGCCCCTGCCATCGATAAATTGTTTAATCCTGATTAAGCCTGTTTCAGCCTTTTTATGAGGTGACTTAGATACTGACTGTATATCTGTGCGACAGGTGAAAAGGAATGTAAACAGTTTCATTTCCCATATCTATGGGCTCCAGAGGCTGATTTATGTTACCGATAATAACAGTGTAAAACCCCTGCACAAAGTGCACATATGGCACACATACCATCACCACCACAGATCTGCCCGCCTCAAATGTTAACCCCCGCAAAAACAGCATAAATATAGCATTTATCAGCATATCAACAGCTCTATCATTAGCGCATTCATGAACTTAATTTAATAATAACCTAACACTGGGCGATCAAACTTTTCCATCACAATGCATGGCATAAATGCAACATCACTCCAAAAAACTGGAGTAAACACTCCACCTGGGTCTTACTCACTACATACAACAAAAACACTGTTTTCAGGGAAAATGCCAGAACATAAACCAAAAATACCAGTGACCGAAAAATCCCTGCTTTGAAAAAACTTAATGAGCCCAGCCCTGTCGCTCCAGATTTAATCCCTGCATCCGGCATGTCCAACTCCCACTGTGCACACACGTGCATACACCTTCGTGCACACACCGGCACGTACACTCCCACAACTCTCCTGGATAAACAGCAGCGACGGCGACAACTGAATACCAGTACAGGTTGCTCATCAGTCTAATGCCACGAGGACTAAACACCGCTTTCAGCACCAATAGCCAGCAGATGCAATTGAGGCTCTGGGGCTTATCTGTCCCTATTGGCGGGCAAGGACGCCAAGGTCGGCATTGAGACCACTGTCAGACCACGGACATCACGGCTGGTATCGAGACCACTGTCAGGCCACGGGCGTCACGGCTGGTATCGAGGCCTCTGTATGGCACGGGCGTCACGGCTGGTATCGAGACCTCTGGCTGGCTACGTATGCCCGGCAGGAATGAATGCCGATGGTCGCATGACTGCCCTTGCCTGCCGCCCAGATTGTCAGCTGTGCTCCATACCTGGTCCGATATGAAAGGATTACGACCACTGATGTTGGAGGTTACCGAGGTCTGCAGATAAAGGGCATGGATTTGTATACAGAGGTAATGAGCTTGTAAAGCTATGAGGGCTACTGCTGACGGCAAGATGCGATACTGGCTCAGTGCGCATCACAGGGCAAAGATAGCTGTGCGGGAATGCAATTGGAGAACACTGACTGACAGTACCTGGGGACGGAGGAAAGGACTATAGACAGTTATGGGAGGCGCTGTTCAGCAGCTTTATGGGCAGCCGGCTGTCAACAGTGGTATGACTGACGCGCTGAACAGGATGAGGGAGGCCGGGATTACAGGCTACTTTACAGCAGGGGCTGCGCTCGCTGATGAAGGGTTAAGTGAAAGAGGTAAGATCAATGCACAGGCAGCTGCGGCTCAAGGTGCAGTGCAGTGCAGTTCAGAGCAGATGAAGGAATGAGGCACGGCAGGACGGCAGTGAGCCGGCTGGCGGCACGGCAGGACGGTGGTGAGGCCGGACTGGCTGGACGGATGTACAGGCGGCACGGCAGGACGGCGATGGGGCCAGCCTGCCACAGGTGCCGGGTGGGCCCGTGCGAGCCCTGAATGCGGGAAATCAGAGGTGATCCTGAATCTCACCTTCGCCGGCTGGCTGGTAGAAATTGCAGGCGTGGAAGCGCTCGCTGCCTTCGTCGCGGCTGAGCACCAGGGCTGCGGCAGTATAAAAGGCCGGGAAGTCCTGATCGCGTGTGCAGAATTCATAGCTCAAGTTAACCACCTGAGGAATGTGAGAGACCAGCAGCACATGATCATCTTTGCCTGCTGTAGCCTCTACAAAATCCACTACGGCACGGGTATCACCCTCAGGGGAAAGCTCAGGGAGGATTTCAATTTCAGGTATATTGCGGCCGCGCAGCAGGCTGCGAACTACCTCGGCTGTTCTTACTGCACGCTGCTTTGGTGAGCTGATAATGCGGGAAATATTAAGAACTGAAGCCAGCTTCATGCCGGTCAGTCTTGCCTCCTGCTCACCGCGAGGACTGAGAATGCGGTCGCCACCGCTGAACATGGCATCGCCATGTCTCATTACTATGATCTTCAAAATCTACCTCGATTACCAGATTGCTCTGGCCAGCCTGTCGGCACTTTGCTCTGCCAGCTGCAGGCCTTTGCCACACACTAAACCCGATCTGCCACATCAGATCGGTTCCTGACCACCCATTGCCTGTGGTGGCAGGTAAGGGCGGCAGTTGAGATCATGGGGAAGCATAACCCCGAAGATGCTACTGCAGGCACCTGCAGTGAATTTCAGTCACAGCAAGCATCTGCAATGTATAACGCATCATTAATAACACGCCTGCATTGAGCTGTAAAACATTTTTTAATGACATTGCATAATTACCCTCAATCATATGCACAACCATCGTTAGATTGGGCATTTCAAGCCACGCCGTGCACTTTGGCGGGCCGTGCACGCAATGTGATCATTGAGCACTTATAATGGGTGCTTTCAGGTTTCCGCCGCGTCAGCAGACACAGCTGTCAGTGACACAAATGACCTGCAGCACAGAGCCTGATTTGGCACTGAAAGCTGAATAGTATGGGGCTCATATAATTATCCCTATTCAGTTTTTTGACATATTGATCTAAAATTTTCCCAGACGTTTGCATGGGCATCATGCCTGATACTTTCATGCACGCGGCCCTCGACTGGCCGTGCCTCTGATGCACATACACAGATATGGCCGGGGTACGTAACCTGCTCCATGGCTGCAGTCTGCAGCAACAGGCAAAGGAGAGCTCGACAGGACAGATGTCTATCCCTGATGGCCTGCTGCCTTCAAATTTGATCTCGCGTCCCTCTCCCTCCCTGCTGCAGGCACTGCCACTTTAAAAGCAGTTGATTTTGCCCATTTCCCTGTACATGGTATGTTATGCGCTTGTGAAACAGTGCTGGACCTGTGCTGTGCATCCATTTCACTCAATGCTTTATACCTGAGCTTTACCCGCAGTTTTACTTTTCCTTTGAAACTGACCAAAGACATTGCATGGTCTTATGCCGCTTGTTTCGTCCTGTTTTTCAGGTAGCGGCAGCACCGTAACCAAATAATGGTAATCACCGGCAGGACCTGAGCCTGCCGAACCGCCAAAGCTTCCGGAAATGGTCATAAATATCTGCCTGAATGAAAGTCTGCATACCTTACTTTCATTACAGCCAGCACAAACTGCAGCTCCAGTCCTCAATGTCCTGAGTACTGGCGACAAAGGCACGTCAAATAGAAAATTCACAGGCTAATGTCAGCCTGTTTTCTGCCCTTGAAAGCGTTAAACGCGCCAGGAGCCCGAATCCTTAAACCTTCCTTGCCTGTGTGAAAGTTACCTGGAAAATGTGTGCGTACACAGCATTTCCGAATATATAAGGCAGCCACGTGCACAGCATCATTCGTGCACGTGACTGTCAGGCAGGAAGTTAAGACATGTGCATGCCAAACAGCTTCACGTCAACCGTATGCATGCCACAGAGCTGCAGGTCAGGCTTATGCACACTACACAACTGCAGGTCAGCATATTTACAACTGTTAATAAGTGCTTAACATTACATCGTTAATATTTGCTGACTGGCAGCTGCGCCAAGGATTGTTTTAACTGCGCATACTTTAAAAGAGCATCAAAGCTTCAGAGCCCAGGCTTATAAAGCCTGCTGCATACAGCCCTGCTTGCCCTTATGCTCAGACCGTTTTTTACTTATTTATGCTGTTCTTCGACCCATTCGTTCTGCAATGAATACTTATGGCATTCCCTGACCGGCATTCCAGGCCGGGCCGGCTGCCCCATTCTGTATTCCAGTATGGCACTCTCAGGCAGCAACCCATGAGGTCTGCCCTTGCATCGCCTTATGCAGTCTGCCCTTGCAGTTGGCTCATGAAGCCTGCCTTGCATCGCCTCATGCAGCCTGCCCTTGCAGCTGGCTCATGAAGCCTGCCTTGCATCGCCTTATGCAGCCTGCCCTTGCAGCTGGCTCATGAAGCCTGCCTTGCATCGCCTTATGCAGCCTGCCCTTGCAGCTGGCTCA
>NZ_JALKIK010000039.1:0-44134 GCF_023050955.1 Anaerobiospirillum sp. NML120511 | reverse complement strand
TAGCGATTTTTCGCTATTTTTTATCACTCCATAGATACATCATTTTCAGTTTAAAAAACCTCAAAACTAGATACTACTTTTGAGGCTTTAATTAAGCAAATTTTGCTTTTTTTGATGTGTGGCTATGTTACAAAATAGAATGGAAAGCACTATTCGCAATCAGGCAAATATCTCTGAAAATCAGTCTGATGCACGCAGCAGAATTCGTGACACAGACTTCGCCTCTGAGACTGCAGCTCTGACTCAGAACAATATTATTCAGCAGGCTTCTCAGACTGTACTGGCCCAGGCTAACCAGCGTCCAACTATCGCCCTGAGCCTGTTAGGCGGTTAATTATTACAGATTTCTTTCTCTTTTATCATCGAGGCGGGCTAACACCCGCCTTTTTATTTCGCGTATAAATCCATTTAAATCGATATAGCCTGTATTATGTTTTATAGTGTATTTTGCGTCGCTTACCATGTTGTAGCTCGACAGGATATTCATGTGTTTGCTGTATCGGTATAGGGAGTGCTGCTATAGCTGCGTGAAATGCGGGCGGCATGAAAGAATAAGTCAGGTTGCGGGTGGCTTCTGGACACTGGTGATGTGCGCTGCGGGAAGTGGTGGCGGGGATTTGTTGCTGGGAGGTTGCAGGGAGTGGTGGAGGGGATTTATCGCTGGGAGGTTGCGGGCATAAAAATGGGGGCACACTGTTTGTGGCCCCCGCACCGATTGAACTTCCTTAATAAATGGAACTTTTTGCTGTGATGCACTGTTTCAGGCAAAGAAATCAGGACTGTGTTCCTGACTTATAGCAATCTTGCCGGACGGTTGAACCGGCATGGCCTTCAATGGCCTTTAATATGTGTGTATTACACATCCCATGAATGCGGGATAAACAATATTCTGCAGATACTTTTAATCCTGTCCCGGTAATTTTCATACCGGGACACAACTGCGGGCTTTAGCCTTATTACAGACTGTGGCATAGCAGTTCTTTTTCTGGCCTCCTCATGGCCAGCTGAGCCCGATTAACAGTCGGAGCAGCCGGCGCAGACGATCTGACCATGACATGGCATGTCTGGCATGTCGGGCATATTGCGGCACGTCGTGGCCTGTAGCTGCTCGTCGTGGCATGTCTGGCATATCTGGTATGTCGGGCATGTTGGGGCATGCTGCGGCATTTTGAGGCACGTCGTGGCATGTTGCGGCATGTCATGCCTGTATATGCGCGTTATGGCATATGTACGGGGCATGTATCAGCGCCCGGCCTGAATACAATCAGGCCTGCATCAGGCTTCCCAGAGCACCGGTATTCTTGTCCGGATGCTCGCCTGTCTGCTGGAAAATAACCCAGTTGGCTACATTGGTAGCATGATCGCCAATACGCTCCAGGTACTTGGCCATCATGATAAGGTCCACAATGGTCACTGGTGAGTGCCCCTGCTCAGTGATCAGCGAAACCATCTGATCACGGGCCTTTACAAGGTAATCATCAACTATGTCATCGCGCTCGATAACCTGATTTGCAAGTGCCAGATCCTGAGTTACAAAAGCTTTGATAGCGTCATTAACCATGGCACGTGCGGCTACGGCCATGTCCTCGATAAGCTTGAAGTTGCTTTTTTCAGTGTAGTCGAGGTTCATGACAATTTCAGCAATGTCACTGGCCTGATCGCCAATACGCTCCAGATCAGTAATGAGCTTTAAAGAGGCACTGACCAGACGCAGATCAGAGGCAATAGGCTGCTGATGAAGGATGATGCTCAGACAGAGGTTTTCAATCTCACGCTCTTTCTGATCGATCACGAAATCGGACTGATAAATGCTGCGGGCCAGTTCCTGATCGCCCTGCTGCAGAGCCTTGATGGCATCGTTCAGAGCGTTGTCGCACAGTTTACCCATGGACTCAATTTCGTCACACAGGTTGCGCAGCTGGTGGTTGTAAAGTTCACGCATGGAATTATCCCTATACTTGTTCTGCAGGTAAAACAGGCCTGATAAAGTTTGCTGACATATGCTGTAAACGCAACGCCGTAAAGCTCATAAATGCGTGGGGGGCAATGCTTTGCCTCTGCCTGTCCAGGTTGCTGTTCTGTCAGGCATACCGAGCGTTAAGGCGCACTTGTCGGTGTGGTGCATGGGGCACGCAGTGCCGCATGCGTCGCACTTTGCGTACGGTGAACGCTGATCGCGCGGTGCATGGTGTGCGCGCGGCCGCAGTTCGTTGGTTTTGCAAATGTCAGTAAGCCTGATCCGTCATCATGTCCTCGATGGCCGCCTCTGCCCTCTATCCCATAAAGCAGAGCCTGCAGCCATTGTTGGACAGTGCATGTATCTACCTTGTGACCGGCACAATGCCTGATGATTCAGGCACAGTCGTCGGCATTGATGTTCATAGCACTGTTTTCACGCTGCTATGTGCCTGTCTGGCAGCAAAGCGGCGTAAAAGCCTGGGCTGTAGCAGTCCTGTGGTGCCACCACAGCCGCAGGAATATGATGACGGGCAGGTCTGTTAACCGAAACGGCCAGTGATGTACTCTTCGGTACGCTTGTCCTGAGGCTTGGAGAAGAGCTCATCAGTATTGTTGAACTCAACCAGATCGCCCAGCAGGAAGAAAGCAGTGTCATCGGAGATACGAACAGCCTGCTGCATGTTGTGGGTAACCATGATGATGGTGTACTTGTCCTTGAGCTCAACAGCCAGGTCCTCAATCTTGGAAGTGGAAATAGGATCCAGAGCGGAGGTTGGCTCGTCCATCAGAAGTACCTTTGGCTGTACGGCCAGAGCGCGGGCAATGCACAGACGCTGCTGCTGACCACCGGAAAGACCAAGAGCAGAGGTCTTGAGACGATCCTTGACCTCATCGAAAATGGCGGCCTGTCTTAAGCTGGTCTCAACAATCTCGTCAAGCTCACTGCGGTTTTTGACACCGTGAGTACGTGGACCATAGGCAATATTGTCGTAAATGCTCATTGGGAAAGGATTTGGCTTCTGGAATACCATGCCTACTTCCTTGCGCAGAGCAGATACATCGATGGACTTGTCGAGAATTTCCTGACCCTGATACTCAATGGAACCAGTAGTGGTAACACCTTCAACCAGGTCATTCATGCGGTTAAGAGTCTTGATGAAGGTGGACTTGCCGCAGCCGGATGGGCCAATGAATGCGGTAATGGCATTGGACTTAATCTGCATGTTGATGTCCTTGAGGGCGTGGTGATCGCCATTGCCATACCAGAGGTTGAAGTTGCTGACGTTGAAAACCAGGTTGTCAGATACAGTATTGATCTCGCTCATTTTTGTATTCCTGCCTCATGGGCTTTTATCAGCTGCCGTAAGCTCTTTGCCAGGCCGGCTCATACCATGTTCACATAGCCGGTCTTAACCGGCTGGGGAAGACCAGTAACAGTATTACAGTCACTGTCACTGCTGGTCCTTTACTGCCAGTGATTCTCTGTTCTTTAGTGGCAGCGGCATGAAATGCCTGAGCAGCTGTGGCCTGAGGCCATGTAATTCTTTGCGTTAAGGAAACAGTTCAATCAGTGCCCTCAGGGCGGCACCATACCCTCTCTCTTATGTCTGAGTATTGTTAAGATGTATTCAGTTAAGGCATCTTGCAAGGCGCCAGGCTGTGCAGGCGCCTGTTGCAGCTGTGGGCTGCATCATGGTGTCCTAGACGCGGGCCTTGCCAGCGCGGCGCTTGAGACGTGCTCCCATGGTGGATGCCATGAGGTTGATGATGAAGCTCATAATCAGCAGGATAGCGGCGATTACGAAAGCAACCTCGAACTCACCCTGCTCCTTGGCGTAAACATACAGAGCTACAGTCAGGGTGGAACCGGAGTTGGCCAGACCATCGATAAAGCCGTTTAAGGTGTGGGCAAAGCCGGCGGTGAACAGCAGAGCAGCGGACTCACCCATCATACGGCCTACAGCCAGAATACAGCCGGTTACGATACCGTCTACGCAGCAAGGCAGAACAACAGTCTTGATAACACGGAACTTGGCAGCACCCAGACCAAAAGCACCTTCACGGTAACCTGATGGAACAGTCTTGAGGCTCTCCTGAGTGGTACGGATGATGGTTGGCAGAGTCATGATTACCAGGGTCAGAGCACCAGCAAGCAGAGAGGTCTGCAGACCGAAGAACTGACAGAAAATAAGCATACCTACCAGACCATAGATAATGGATGGAATACCTGCCAGGGTCTCAATGGCATATTCGATGACATTTACGAGACGGCGTGAGGTGGCATACTCATTTAAGTAGATAGCAGCTCCTACACCTAAAGGCAGTACCAGTACCAGGGCGGCGACAATAATGTAAACGGTGTTGAGAATATCAGGCAGCACACCAATGGAACGGGTCAGATAGCTTGGCTTGGTGGAGATGATCTGCCAGGAAAAATGTGGAATTGACTCGATGAGAATGTAGCCAATCAGGAAGAAAACCAGCGATACGGTAAGGCCGGTGCAAAGGTACATCATTCCTTTCATCAAAGAAGCGTACATCTTGCGCTGGAAGGCATTACGGGATGGAGCAAACACGGCTCCGGTCTGGAACTGGCTCTTAGCTGAGCTCTTACTGCCTGAAGAGGCGGACATGGAAACAGTAGTGTCAGACATTTTATTATTCACAGTATGTGTTCCCCTGAATCACAGGTGTTCAGACTTCCGGCGCTGAGCCCCTTACGGGAGTTTTTCGTTTGTATCTGATCTTGTTACCGGGCCGGAATTAATGCTTTTTGCTGGCCTGTCTGTGACAGGGAGACAGTAAATCTGGTATCGGGCAGCTGGTATGTTGTCCCTGCCCGGCCGTTACAGACTCTCGGGCTCTTACTTCTGGCCTTTCTTGAGAATCATGTTAAGGGTGGCATTGATCATCATGATGAAGATGAACAGTACCAGAGCAATAGAGAACAGAGCGTCACGCTGCAGACCTGAAGCATAGGACATTTCTGATGCCACGGCAGTGGTCAGGAAGCGTACGGACTCGAAAATCGATGGCATGTTAGGAACGTTACCGGCAACCATCATAACGGCCATAGCCTCACCAATGGCACGACCTACGCCCAGAACAACTGCTGAGGCGATGCCGCTCTTGGCAGCTACTACGCTGACACGGAAAACGGTTTCAATCTTGTTGGCACCAAGGGCCAGAGAACCAAGCTCGTACTCTTCAGGAACTGCACGTAAGGCAGTGATGGAGACCTTGATGATGGATGGCAGAATCATGATGGTCAGCACCAGGATAGCTGCCAGGAGGCTGGCACCGTCAGGCAGGTTGAACACGCGCTGAACGAATGGAACCAGGACCAGCATACCGATAAAACCGTAAACTACGGATGGGATACCGGCCAGCAGATCGATTAAAGGTTCTACAGAACTGGCAATGGAGCGTGGGGCAATCTTGGCAAGGTATACGGCGCAGAAAAAGCCCAGAGGAAGACCCAGGACGATAGCACCACCGGTGCCGTAAAAAGAGGTAAGGATGAATGGCAGAATACCGAACTTTGGTTCAGCGGCTGTAGAAGCCCAGGTATCGCCAAAAAGGAAATCGTACAGGCCTACTTCAGCAATGGCAGGAAGACCGGCAATGATAAGGTAAATACTGATGAGGATTACGAGAGCAATGTTGATAAGGCCAAAGCACAGGAAGAAATAGCGTGCTGCCTCTTCAATGTCCCAGCGGGAGGATTTTGTTCTGATCATTTCGGCTAAAAGTTCAATCTGGTTTTCAGGCAGATAAACATTGCTGCCCGATGCGCTTTGCGCAGATACGCCCCAGAACAGCAACTGCTCTTATGCAGTACTCCGGGGTGTCATGGTCTGATTACAAACCTCCTGAGCCGGATTAACACAGGGCCCAGGTATGTCCCGACAGCCTGTGGCTGACCGGATTCTGTTATCTGTGATGTCCTCATCGCAGTTGACTGTCTTAATCGTGAGCAGTACAGCCTGTGATGTCTTTAATCTCCTTCCAGGGCCGTCGGACACGGACGGCCCCAGGAGAGCTGCGCAGCATATGCTGCATACTGTGCGGCCTGAGTATGAGACAGAACACTTTTGTATCTTTATTCTGTCCTTACTCCTGCCCGGGCTGTCACCAGCCTGCCGCCGGGCAGATAAGTTACAGTTGCTTATTACTCAGCTACTGGAACAACACCGGTCATCTTTACGATTTCGGAGGCCTCAGGTGACAGAGCGTACTTGAGGAAGGACTTGACGGCATCAGTCTGCTCAACACCCTTCTTGGTAACCATTAAGAATGGACGCTGTAACTTGTAGGAACCGTCCTTGATGGTAGCTTCGCTGGCAACTACACCACCAACGGAAACAGTCTTAATCTTCTTGCTGACAGCGGACAGGGAGGCGTAACCTACAGCGTTAACGTTCTTGGAAACAGTGGTCATAACGTCACCGGTGGAGGTCAGTTCCTGACGGTACTTGCAGGAATCCTTGGTGTCAGTTACGGTCTCAAAGCCGTCACGGGTACCGGAACCGGCTTCACGGCCGATCAGAACGATTGGGTGATCCTCACCACCAACCTGCTTCCAGTTGGTTACTTTGCCGGTATAAACGTCCTTGATCTGCTCGAGGGTGAGGTCAGAAACAGGGTTCTTAGGGTTAACAACAACTACGATGCCGTCCAAGGCAACAACGTGAGCATCCAGGGTCTTGGTCTCATCACCCTTTAAACCACGGGAAGCCAGACCAATGTCGGTACGGCCTTCAGCTGCAGCGGCGATGCCGGCACCAGAACCGGTTGGGCTGTAGGTGAACTTGATGTCCTTGTTCTTCTCAGTGAAGGACTCACCCAGAGCACCAATCAGATACTCCATGGAAGTGGAACCGTCAGTGGAAACAGAGCCGGCAGCGTGAGCAGGAGCTAAAGCGGCGGCGGCTAACATGGCACTGGCAGAAAGGGCGGCAAATAACTTGTTGAATTTCATGGAAACACTCTCCTTGGTTTTGATGCGCTTATGGTAGAAATCAAAAGTTAAATAAAAAAAGCCCAATTGTTAAAAGGCTGTAAAATACCCCGCTATTTTTTGACCATCCTCACACTTTGCCCTCCGCCCTGCTGTAAGCTTGATAAACAGGCCTTTTTCACAGAAAACCCACACACCATCACCCAAAATACACCAGGATCCCAGTAAGGCCATATTTATCGCGTATTTCCCATGGCTGTGGCCCTCAGGCTTTTATTGTTAAAGAATTGTTAAAACACCGCCCGCCCCTGTAATTTTTGGAAAATATTTATCTATTAGTCCGTCACCGGCACCATATACTCCACAAAAACACTTCAGCCAGACCAATATACGTACACTTACCGCCAAACTGCATCTAACCCCGGACCATTCCCTGTTATCCCATTATTAATAATCCCGCCGGCTCAGGGAGCAGTATCCATATGAAGTCATAGCTGTGCCTTACCGCAATGTATACCCGCACTAATCTTCATGCTTTGCCACATACATATAGCAGTGGAGCTGGTAACACCATGCCCAGACCTTTAGCTTTATATAGCAAGGTCACTTTCCCCGGCATCAGATCTCAATATTGTCATGGCCGATGTTGATGGTGCCTGCCTCACACAGCTCAGCCCAGCACCCAAGCCCGAAAAGTTCTCCGTCTTTGCACCTGCCTAAGATTAGCTTTCTCCCCCTGCTGGTTGCCTGCTTGCACAGCCCATAGCATTCCTTCCCATAAACCAGTAAAAGTCTCTGCCTGCGCAGCTGCCACTGATGGGCGTTCATCTCTGGCAGATGCCTGCCTCACACAGCTCAGCCCCGACCCTAAGCCTGAAAAAGACTCTGCCTGCGTACCCGCCACTTATGAGCTTTCGTTCCCTGCCGGTTACCTGCAAACGTGCAGACACATACTCCCTGCAGCTGTAGACACATACTCCATGCAGGCACAGACGACGTTCAGGATCCAATCACAGAGCGCAGTTCCTTACAACTGTGCAGGCGCCCGCCCAGTTCACAGCCTATGGCTATACTTATGCGTCTTTTACATGGCCCGGGCAATGGACAGCGCTCTGAATCAGCCCCTCTTTGCGCAGAGAAGAATAAGCATGCTGTCAGCAGACAGTCCATCCGGGCATGCTCGTAACGATTGCACTCTCGTTCGTGATCCTGATGAAGACTGCCAGGCTCTATGCCCTGTTGCCCGGACCACTTCTTTCCCTGTGACGCTCTTTGCTTGGGAGCTGCTGCACAGTGCCAATAAATAAGCTGTAAAGATGACCAGATCGGCTGTCCATGCTAATCACAACAGCCTGAACGCACCCATGCCCCACATGCATACGCATGGATTTATGTCCGGCATGCTCACAGCCATATACCCCCATGTCTCTCCGGCATGCCCAAAGGCATATGTTTGGATGTTTATCTGGCTGGCTCACTGGCATATACATGGATGTGCGTCAGGGTGGCTCACTGGCATATGCCGGGGGTGTGTCTTGCAAGTTCAGGCTCACGATCATGCTGGCCCTGACTGTCTTTGCGTGCAGGGTATTGCGATTTACAGTCACGGATATAAATATGATATATATCGCTTTCTGTCGTTGTCTCTACCCTGCAGTGAGTAGATAGCCTTTTTCCTGCCTCTGGTATATGATAGGGCCACTCATCCATAAAGGTCAGTCAGCTGCTGTATGCTCTTAGTGCTCACAGTCAGCTTATCCTCCCGGACCGCTCAGGTCCTGCGGCAGTATCAGCCTTTACCATCTGCCGTATTATCTGACCAGTCACTTATTGAATACCGATCCATAACATTATGGCTATCTACTACTTCCTGTTATTCGTAGGAACAATGTACAGCTGGCTGCCCATGGGCTAGGTCTCAACAGCAGCATACTCTCTGTTCCACCTGCGTATATACGCAACTGTATCGAAGATAATGCACCGCAAGGCAAGGCCACTGCCTGCCTCTATTACAGCTCCGCAGCTGCATAGGATAAGTGCTCTGTCTTCAGACAGCCTGTGCAGCAAAGAGTACAGATGATCAGGCACTTGCCTGTCATCTCAGTGCAAGATACGAATTTCAGGCAGAGTGATAAGTATTCCCGCCCCGTGGCCCGGTAGTGTTACCTGTTAATTGCTCCATGGTGACAGCCCGGCTCCTGCCTACCTGAAAATACCCTTTAATAAAAACCGGCAGAACTTTGCTCACTGCTCCGGGAAGTCCGGCGCAGTACCGTTCAGGGCTCACCAGCTTTATGTCCGGCCTGTCCATCCATGATGGTCAAGCTCAGGAACCTGATACTGCGCACGCTTTGCGCCACATGCATCATGACCTTATGAGGCTCAAAGCCCATAAGTGCTGGCACTGCAGCCAGCGATATTGATGAGTGGACGGCCTCATGCGTCCATCCAATGCACATGCCCACAGACATAATCAGGCCGCCGCCAGGCACTACGAGCAAAGACAGTCCAGCCGCATAAGCTGCCAGCTTACCAGTTCTGCAGCCTCAGCTGCATTCTAAAGCTGCCGCTGCACGGTAAGAACAGTGCTCAGTCACTATGGGCTCGAGCACGCTACTGCGAGGAGCCCAGGATGATGCTGCAATGACAGATATCAGGCCAGGCAATACCCGTGGAAGCATAAATAAGGCAGAAAGGCGTAAGACGCCCAGTTCAAAGCCGAGTTCATTCATGCATAAGGACGCATGTTTTCCCGACCGCTGGTCTCAATGACCAGCAACAGTAAGACGTCCGGTCATAAAGATTAAATGAAGCCTGAAAGTCAGGCATAAGGCGGCAATCTCAGGCCTGTGCATTTATACCTGGGAGTATTGCCAGCCACGGTGGCATTTGCCGCCGACTGTCCTCAGTAAAACAGGATTAGTCCATGTCCAATAACGAACAGATTCATGGCGCAGCTGACACAGTGCCAGAGCATGACTGTGTGCCGCCTCTTAAAGATGAGATAAAAGATACCCTCAAGCTTTTTGGCCCTGTTTTCCTGGGCATGATTGCCACTACAGCAACAGGTGTGGTTGATACCATCATGGCCGGTTATGCAGGCTCAGTGCACCTTGCAGGTGTGGCTATTGGCGCGTCCTTCTTCTGGCCGGCTGCTCTTTTTGTTATTGGCCTTGCGCTGATTGTTCAGCCAACCGTAGCCCATCTGCGTGGATCAGGTGACTTCGACAAGATACCGGTTCAGGTATGGCTTGCCACTGTGGTGGTGCTGACCGCCTCATTTATTGTGGCCGTGGGCACCAGTCTTATGCCTCTGCTCTTTGACCTGCTTACTGATGCCGATGAGCAGATGATGTACATAGGACGATGGTATCTGATTTCCACAGCTGCAGGTGTTCCGGGCTTTGCCCTCTTTGCCCTGATGAGAAATTACTGGGAGGGACTGGGGGTTACAGTTCCATCATCGGTCTTTGGCTTTTTTGCTCTCTTTATTAATATCCCGCTCAACTACATCTTTATTTTCGGCAAGTTCGGTGCGCCTGAACTGGGCGGTATCGGCTGTGGTGTAGCCACAACAGCTACGGTCTACATTACTGTCATCCTCATGTACTTTTACGTGCGCCGGGCTCCACGCTTTGCCAGCACCCGTATTTACGGCCGTACCTACCCGGTAAGCTGGCATCAGATAAAGAACTATCTGGCCCTGTCCGTGCCCCTTGCACTGTCTACCACCATTGAGATGACATGTTTTTCCCTGGTAGCGCTCTTCCTTGCGTCATTTGGCGCTGTAACCGTATCAGGCCATACCATTGCCATGAATGTCTCGGGCGTTATCTACATGATTCCGCTGTCACTTGCGTCAGCAGTGGCCATACGAACCGGTGCCGCTCTGGGGGCTGGTCACTGGCAGCGTGCCCGTCAGGCCGCCCGCGCCGCCATTGTGCTGGGCCTTATGCTCTATGCAGGCTACTTTTCGGTGCTGCTGGCTTTCAGAGAGCAAATAGTATCCCTGTACAGTAATGATCCTGAGGTAGTAAACCTTGGTATTACCCTGCTGATGTTCTGCCTTGTCTACCTGCTGCCTGAAAACATCATGACTGTAGCCTCTGGTGTAGTACGAGGCTTTAAGGACACCAGAACCATTTTCATTATTACTCTGGCAATTTACTGGGTAGCCGGTCTGCCTCTGGGCGCCCTGCTGGCCTTTGGCTATGCATGGCCTGAAGAGCTGGGAGCACAGGGCTTCTGGATAGGCTTTATCAGCGCTCTTACCTGCGGCTGCGTGCTCTACGTCTCACGCATTATTTATCTTTTTAGCCGCAAGAAGCTGCCGCACACATTCCATATGACCGATCCAGTCATGAAATAACTGCTCCACCAGGCATGCTGCCCTGCCAGGGCCATGCCCAAAGCAAGACGCTGCCAGCCCGGCCAGCCAGCCAGGCAGCTGTCCTGGCCCATACATCCTGAAGCCTGCCATGGAAGCATCATCCAGAGCCTGCAGAGCAGTATGAAAACATTGCCAGTTAAGCAGGCAGGGCATTACCCATATCCTGCCCTGCAATTTGGAAATCTTATGCAGGCTGGGACTGACACTGCCATGCATTGTCCTGCAATTTGGAAACCTTATGCAGGCTGGGACTGCTACTGTCATGACCTGTCCTGTCCTGCAATTTTGAAATATTAAGAAAAAGGAGATTTTGCCATGTCCTTATACACAAGGCCTGAGAGCATCAGACCAACCAACGCACCTAACAGCCTGTCCTCCTCATCATCTTCCTCTAATGAGTGTGCTGCGGGCAGCTCTTTTGTGGAATACGATCTGACCCTGCCAGAGGGTTTCATGGGTGCCGGCTGCGCACATGTGCTGCCAATATATCGGTCAAAAACTTGATTTCCGGGATAGACATTAATTTATGGAAAACACCATTAAGCCTCAGAGCAGCAACAGCAGTGCTGCCCAGATGGAAATTGTTCCTGGTTATGGCCAGGATATCAGAAGAACCTTCAAGCTGTTCTGGCCTATCTTCCTTGGTCAGATTGCTACTACTGCCATGTCCGTGGCCGACACTGTCATGTCGGGTATTGCCGGATCAGTGCAGCTTGCCGGTGTGGCTATCGGCACCTCTTTTTATCTGCCGGCCGTGCTCTTTATCGTAGGCATGTCGCTGGCCATTCAGCCTACAGTAGCTCAGCTGCGCGGATCAGGACATACAGAGCTCATTGCCCGCAAGATGCATCTTGCCACCGTGATTATTCTGGTAACTTCGGTGATTATCGGCATCATGGTCAGCCTTATGCCTCTGATTTACCGCTTTATGCCTGATGTTGACCAGGAAATGGTCAGGGTAGGTCAGGGTTATCTCATTGCTGTAGCCCTCGGTATGCCGGGATTTGCCATGTTTAATATTCTGCGTGGCTACTGGGAGGGACTGGGCAACACACTGCCATCATCAGTATTTGGCATCCTTGCCCTGGTGCTCAACGTTCCCCTCAACTACATCTTTATTTTCGGCAAATTCGGCGCTCCGGAACTGGGCGGTATTGGCTGTGGCGTAGCAACCACTGTTGCTATCTACATTTCTGTGATCTTCATGTTAATCTACATCAAGACCTCAAAGTTCTACGCCCGCTACCGCATTTACGAGCACATGTTCAAAATCACAGCCAAAGAGGTCAAGGAGTTTCTGCACTTTGGTTTCCCTCTGGCTCTGTCTACCACTATTGAAGTAACCTGCTTCTCCCTGGTAGCCGTGCTGCTCTCTCCTTTTGGACCTGTAGTAGTAGCAAGCCATACAGTTGCCATGAACGTGTCGGCCATTATCTTCATGATTCCTATGGCCATTGCCTCAGCTACCACCATACGTGTGGGTGAAGCCATGGGTGCCGGTCACTGGCTGCGTGCTCAGCGCACCGCCATCGGTGCCATCATCATGGGCCTGTTCTTCTACGTGCTGTGCTTTATCATTGTCATTGCCTTCCACGACCCTATTATCGACATGTATACCGATGATCCTGACGTCTTTGTGCTGGGCTCCACTCTGCTGCTGTACTGCGCTGCTTTTCTGCTGCCTGACAGCCTGCAGGTAATTGGCATTGGCATTCTACGCGGCTTTAAGGACTCCCGCACTATCTTCATCATCACCATTGTGGCCTACTGGATTGTAGGCATGCCTGTGGGCTATACCCTGGGATATGGTCTGACTGGTGAACCTATGGCGGCTCAGGGCTTCTGGATTGGCTTTATCTGTGCCCTTACAGCAGCCTGTCTGCTTTATCTGGCCCGTACTTTCTATCTGTTCAGGACCAGAAAACTGCCAAAGACCTTTGTCCTGTCCAGCTCGGACGTCATGGATGAAGTACGCGAAGAAGTTATGAAGAGCAACGAGCAGGCAGAGCGCGACTTCCTTGCCCAGTCAGGCCACCAGGCCTCCGCTGACGCCAATATGATCGCGTCCTCGCAGTATGCCACCGGCTCAGCCAGCACAGCTGCAGCAACCGCCGCTCAAGCGGCTGACAACGGCAGCCAGTCATATGAGCAAAGTGGACGCTAATAAAGCGGTCACAGCCTTGATAATAATCGCGCAACTCCATGCGCACTGACCGTTAATCCGGTTCAAGCTCAAAGGGCCTGACAGTATTACTGTCAGGCCCTTTTTCATTACAAAACAAGTTGTAAATTATTTGCCAGAACAGGTGCAGGACGGGCACGCGTCTCTATGAGCGACAGCACGTAGCTGCCGCCACCTTTGTCATTACTGTCACTGCCTGCTCCCCTCAATACTCATCTCAAGCCCAAATTATGACTGCCTGCCATCAGCCCACCGTATCCAATATAGCAGAGCGTTACAATTAACTGCCTGATGTTCAAATACTCGTTGAGCTAAGATGCAGTGCATAACTGTGGGCATAAGAGCCTGACAACAGTATGAGTAAATTTGCCTGGCATGACGCGGCATAGCATAGCCTGCGTGGCGTGCATGGCATGACGCAGCATAGCATAGCCTGCTTGGCGTCGTTTGCATGGCATAGCCTGCGTGGCGTCGCGGCATAGCATAGCCTGCGTGGCGTGCATGGCATTGAGTGGCGTGGCATGGCGACAAATGCAGCTTAAGGTTGAGAACTGACTGCGCGCATAAATCAACTGTCGACTATAAACTAACCTCAGGCCATGCGTTCATTCATGCATGCATGCATACATGGATGTATGGATGGATGCACGCTTCATCTTTACCACGAGACACGTGAGCCGGGAATTAATTCCCCATCATACCTGCATGATAATACTTTATAAAATATTTATTAGTTACAGTACATGATTAGCGCACGTAATGCTCCCTTATGGTGGGTGATGCTTAAGGGATCAGTCTGGAGATCCGGCTTTTATAACACTTTATAAAATGAAAGAGGGAGCACTCTTTTTATCGAATGCTCCCTCTGTGAGGTGATTATGGATTGTGCTTTAATGCAGCTCCAGGCTGCAGGTCTGTCCAGGGCCCCCGATCGGGGAGCCGTGGCGGTCAAAGCTGCTGTGACAGCATGACACTCAGGGCAACCGGAGCTGATATGGTGTTTTTGGCTGTGGCTGTTTAGCCCAGAGTCTGGATGGTTATTACAGTCATGGCGGTACTGTCAGGACCTGCCGGACGTGAGAATGAGTAGGACTGGCTGCTGGTTACACACTGCCACTTGTAATTGCCTTCCATCATCTGAACCTGATCAAGGCTGGTCTCGCCGAAGAACTCAATAAGGTCTTCGGTACATTCATTGATGTAATCTGCCTCACCTTCGGCACGGCATACGAACCAGTTGCAGATCAGGCACAGCTCACGGGCACTGCCGTAAACACTGGAGCCTGCATCTTCCCACCACTTGAGAATGGTGTCAAAGGCAAAATCAAGGCGCTGACGGTCCAGATAAACAATTGAGTGACGATAGAGTTCGTAATCAAAGTTTTCATGCTCAGTAGCCAGCTCCATGGTACGGCTGAGCTGATCACGGGTCAGACGCTTATGAGCTGAAATGGACTCATAGGCATCGTTAGGCAGCAGGAAATTCTGGGCATAGCTGTACACTACCGGTACGCCACGCTTGATGTAGTTTGCTACCTTGTTGTTGATATCAGCAAAGTTGCCTGCAATGATATCGTGATGGCTGGTAATGCCATAAGGGCCGGTCAGGAAGTAGTTCTGTTCAGCAAGGATATTTCTGATGCTCTTAAAACTCTGATCGTAACCCATGGCCTTGAGATTATCTGCTATGTCATACAGATCCATGATGGACCACATCAGAGGTGTTTTGTCAGAGCTGCCGCTGGAGCGCTGCAGAATCTGATTAATGGCGGCAATGAGATTAGGATCGCGATTGCCTGCCGGGGCGCGGATCAGATCAAGGGTATCCATGGCAGTACCGGTGAAGAAATTTTCACGCTTAATCTGATCACGTACCTTGTCAAATATGGACTGCACATGGCCGCGCTCTTCACCAGGGGCATGCTGATAACGCGTTGGATTTGGCTGGGCTGGAGTAATACCGTAACCTGCAGAGCTCTTGTAGGAGGCAGTCATGGCCTCAGGAGAATCTCCGGCAGCCACGGCAGCAGCAGCCTGTGGAACACGAACACGGCTCTGGCGTGGTCCACCAATAACACAGACCGCTCCATCAGGACGAGCTCCTACAACAGCTGTGCCGCGCAGTTTGGCCAGCTTGTTTTCAATAATGCTTTCGACCTTACGCTCACCAGCTGAGATCTGCTCACCGCTAAGACCGGTCATGAGGCTGATCATCTCAAATGATGCCGGGCCCTGCATTCTGATCAGGGCAGCCACCATGGCTCTGCGCCTGCTTTCATCTCCGGCGCAGACAGTATCAACAACCCAAAGAAATTCTCTAATCCTGTCTTTATCCATACACTCACCAGAAAATACCAGTTTACCAGGCCGTCCGATCCCCGCCGGCCGCACAAATCCAAAGTTTTACACCTAATTTAGCACATAGGCGTATGGCCCCGTCCTGCAGCTGACCCCTTTTGAGATCTGTGCCGCCTCATGGCCATGAACATTTTTACAAAATGTGCGCCTCCGCACTTTTGCAACAAATTATCATTTTTAAAAATAAAGCACATTCAGACGGGACCTTGAAGTCCTGTTACTAACACAGTGAAATATGTTGAATTGACCCTGATAATCAGGCTCGAGTATCGGAGCTTAAACTTAAGCAGCCCGTTACAGTCACAGCGTAGAGCCTGACGTGCCCAAAGAGCCATATCTGCAAAACTCAGGCCGTTTTTATTCAAAAAAGCCCATAGATACCGGCTTTTTGAGCGTTTATCCCATAAAAATGCCCGCTGTAAACATCAGCTATTAACATGACAGCCTGTTGTCTGAAGCAGCCCGAATCCCGGGAGTGCACTTTCGACCAGCAAAACAGGCAATACGCCAAAAAGCTGCCACATCAAAACATCAGCGCACCACCACCAGAACCAGCAGCCTCAGCACCAGCAGCTCCAGCAAGCCAGCCCCAATTGTGAGCAGGTTACTTTACTATACAATTTCACATGCACCTTGCACTTGTGTCTGCTGCCAGCAGATCATCCCGGAAACTCAGGCGTTAACACAGAGCACAAAGGCCACATAACAGCAAAAACACATGGCCGTGGCATCGCACATAAGACTTTATAAAGCGCGCAATAATCTACGCACGAAGCCTCACTACAGAGCTCTCAAAATCCACTCACACACAGCCTCCACACACCATCTGCCCATCCCATATGAGGCCCAGCCGCCCCGTACAGGAGCCCACGACACCGAATCGACCTGCCCGCCCGCCCTGATGCGACTCCAGATGCCACAGCATCAGGACTGATTGTTTTCCTGCACTCATGAGCTGACTTTTCCTGACCTGCATGTCATTTAATCTGTTGGCTTACTGTCACTGAACAGCATGATTCATACATGTCACTTTATAAAACAGTAAGCAGTATCAGCCTGCCCCTCCTGTGTTTACATGTTCTTACTGCCTGCAGGGCGGCCCCGCTTTGCAGGTGGCTCAGGTGGCAAAACCGATAAAGATGATGCATAAAGTTAAACAGAAAGTATCTGCTCCTGATGGTTGTCCGGGCTAAAGCCTGCTCCCACTAATCAGCATGGTGCCTGCGAAAGTTGTCATTGGGATACATATTGCCATTGGGCAGCAGCTGGCCAGTTGTGTAGCGGCGACGTCCGCCTGTAGACGGGTCTTTGTAGTAAACGGAGACCTCTTTGGAGTTCCTGTCGGCAGCAGCCAGGTCAGGTACAGTTATATCCTGCCTGTCTCTGTAGATATTTCCCATAAATATAGAGCCATGGTTCACGCAACATACATCAGGCTCCTGAACATTCAATGCCATATCAAGGCAGGCAAAAAGCCACACCTGTCGCTTATTTATCATGTTTGTCAGGTCGTTGCTCTTTAATATATGAATCAGATGTAAATTTTGCTTATGGTCAAAGGGGCGGCCCCCAAAAACAACAAAGCCCATATCCTGGCAACAGGTATGGGCAATGGATGATATTTTTCAAACGCCTATTTTACGCCTGCGCAGCCGCTGCGGATGAAACTGTCGCTGCGGCGCCAGTCTGACAGCGGGCAGCCGTTGCAGCTGCAGCGTGCAGCGGCAGCATGCAGCTGCATTGTGCTGCCTGCTTGCGCTGCGAGCTGTCAGGCCATGGCATCAGCTGGAGCTGTCGTTTTTACGGCTGGAGCTCAGTGAGAACCAGTGCAGATAGTACCACCCGTAGAAGCACAGTATGAGCACGGCAAGGCCAATGAAGGATACCCAGTAGCGCCATGGCTCTACGTCGGTGACGCTGGAGCGGCGGTCACTGGAGGCAAAGTTGCCAAAATGACAGCCCTTAGGGGTGCACTTGATCTCACGGCCGTAACCGCCGGCATTATCCCAAAGATAGTGAGGGAAGCGCAGCACAATGCCATCCTGAGCAAAGCGACGCGAGCACTGATCGACAAAGTTGGCCATGAAATTCATAAGGGCCTTAGGGTCAGCGCCCAGACGGCGCATGTCGATATAGCTCACGCCCGGCTCAATGGTCAGCTGATAATTGGAGGCTGAGAACTTGCCACTGTATGAAATTTCATCAAGTGGAGTACCGTCGGCATCAGCATCAACACGGATAGTGACATTACGGCCCAGACGGATATTGCCCTCCACATAGGTGTGGCTGGTCATGCCATTGACATAATCAAGCACGGAGTTGGAGCGCAGAATCAGTGTTTTAATCTGATTGATGGAGCCTGCCGGACCGTTGAGGCTGAGAATGCCGTTATAGACAGTGACACGGTTGGCTCTGACATTGCCAAGAACGGTAGATTTACCTGCAAAATTGCGTACATTCAGGGTTGAGCCTGAGATATCACCGGAGAGCACTACACGTGACTTTTCATTACCAAGGAAGGTATTGCGCTGACGGTCGGTCATCAACGGCTGATTGTTCTCATCAAGGAGTACGCCCAGATTGACATTGGTAGTCAGATGACGGTCGATAATGGTTCGGGCCGTGAGATCGGCTGTGCTTTCATCGCGCGGATACTGCAGAACGGCATCAAGAAGAGCACTGTTGCGGCCGTCATGAACGAGAATAATATCGCCCCTGCCATTGGCACGCGGATTCCAGGAAGAAAAAATGCCGCCATTGACCACAGCCTCAGAGGTGATGTGAATATTCTTCACAAAGGAGGACTCGTCAATCATAATGGCGGCCTGAGCTCCCTCAACCACACCATCGATAATGAGATCGCTTACGGCAGGACCATTGATATCATCGGTAAGAGGCACAGTAGCCGCCTCCTGGGCGTCAGCCTGACCATGCAGATAATCAAGAGTGCGCACACGGGCCCAGGAACCACGGTACTCAATGAGATCAGAGTAGATATTGGATCCCATGTCCACCTTGATGCCTACACCATGGCGGCCCATAGCTCCTACATAGCCTGAAATATAGGCACTGTTGTCACGGCCGTAAGTAAAGCCTATACCTGTCGAATCATTACCTGAGGTCACAATGGATGAGCCCGGGGTCTGCCAGTAATAATTGGAGCTGCCGTCAATACGCACTCCAACTGATCCCTCACCAATGGAGGAAACAATGGCATCATGCACTACGTCATTGTAAGAGCCGTAAATATGCACGCCTGTACCAAGAGGCATGCGTGATGGGCGCTTGACATTGTAGGTACCGGCCATGTGGTCATAAAAGGCATAAGGACGGCGGGCATAACGGGTGATGCGGTACTGTGGGGTTCCAAAGCTGTAAATGGAATTGCCAAAGAACTCACGAGGTTCGAGGCTGTAGCCCAGATCCGAGAGCAGTGCCATTTCAAGCTCGACAGGAAGAGTGTAATTCTTGTACTGATCGGCTGACAAAATGGTATTACGCAGCATCAGCACCGGACGGCCCAGACGGGTAAAGGTCAGAGGAATACCGTAGAGATCGACGGCCTTATCGATGCCATAGCCTGTGGCTACATAATTGCCGTCCTCATCAACACCACCACGACGGTCATGGCCGCTGACCACATCCATGTCAGCAGCCAGATCAATGAGCCTCTGCTCATCCACAGTGCTGCCCTCAGCAGAGCCGCCGGTGCTGCCTGCGCCGCCTGCGCCGGTGGCGCCTGCTGCAGCGCCTGTGGCGGCACCACCAGCCGCGCCTGCTACGGCACTGGCAGCAAGCACGGCAGCGGCTCCCTCAAGCTGCTGTACCTCACGGGCAGCCGCCTTATCTGCACCTGCAGCCGAAGCGGAGGTCGCTGCTGCGACAGATGCTGCATTGACTTCAGTTGACTGTGAGGCACGGGCCACCACATCAGGAACATGCTGCGAGGCTGTGCCCTGATGGCCATGAATTAAAGAAGCCAGATCAATACCGCGCTGATCGGTAAGCTGAGCCTGCTGATGCTGCTTTACCTTAATGGCCTCCTCAGAGGCGCGCCTGCTGGCCTCAGCTGCTGCCTGAGCACGCAGCAGTGCATCACGGGCCACGCCCTCATAGGCAAGAGCCTGAGGAGCGATATTTACGTCAGGCGTACCAAGATTGAGGGTACTGCGTGAGTGCAGATTGAACATACTGAGCTCATTGCCCGGACTCAACAGACGGTTGACCTCAAGACCAACAAAGTAAAGCTGGCAGCGCCTGTCAGCTGAAAAAGGAGTGCAGTCAGGCGCAATGGTTCGATAGCCCGTGTTCTCCCTGACAAACTGCTTGAGCTGCGGGGAATACAGATGACGGTCAAAGGAGTGCAGAGGAGCGGTAAAGACGTCCTCAGTCCCTGAGTAACCAGAATGAAAGCCAATCAGGCGCGCACCGGTATCCATGCCCTGAGCAAAGAAATTGGCCTTGAGCACATTAGGGGTAATCTGACGCGGCACGCCTGTATAAATACCCTCTTTCTGGATATCAGGAATAGGCATGGTCAGCAGCACAATACCGTTGTACTGCTGGTCACCACGGCACTTGCCCTTGAGATCGGCCTCAATATAACTAAGGCCGGCACAGGCCCCCTCAGTATGCAGGCGGTCGCGCACCATGGACAGATGATAAAGGGGATAGGAAGAGCTTGATCCGGTCAGGCTGACCATATTGCCATACTCACTGGCTGGCTTTTTCCTCTCAGCACCGGCTGCCACCATGCCCTGGCCATTTGCAGGGGCCTTGCCCTCAGCATGGGCCTTGCCCGCAGCATGGTCCTTGCCACTGGCACTGGCAGCAGCCCCGTCCTTGAGAGGATCGGGACCACGGCCCAGAGCTACGCCGGGACGCTCCTGGCTTAATTTGTGGGCATCGATAAAGAAGGTAGGAATACGATAGCTCGATGCCTGAGGGGTATACATGTGAAAGAGATAGGCAAGGAAGGAAATGCCTTTGTGCAGCTCTTCGGCCATGGCCTGCTGACGGCTTTCATAAGGAATGAGCATGCTGTCATCAAGCTTGCCCGGCAGAATATTAAGCAGCTCCTCAGATCCGTCTGCAGTGCTCATCAGTGTTTCCACATCACCAAAGACATGCAAATTGAGATAGCGGCTGTTGGCGGCGCTGATATCATCTACAGGATTGGCCTGAGCCCTGTTGATGCCAATTCCGAAGATACGGCGCAGCAGCGATGGCTGATCGTCTTTTTCAGCCACAGGGTCGCGCATGTTCTGATTGCCTGAGTAAACGGCAGCAGCACGGGCACTGGCGGCATCATTTTTGGCCGCATGTGAACGTGAGGCAGCATCCACAAGACGCTCTCCGGTCAGTGGACCGCGTCCAGGGCCGGACTCGGCCCCATTGCGCTCATGCAGTCCGTCCTGAGCTTTCTGAGCCTGCTTAAGATCAGCACTGGCCTGAGCCTGAGCCTGGGCCTGAGCATGGGCCTGAGCCTGAGCCTGGGCCTGAGCCTTGGCCTCCATGGCCTCCCTGGCCTGCTCTTCAAGACGGATAAGGGCCTGCTGGGCAGCAAGGCTCTGCGATCCCTTCATGGACATGTGACTGCCGTTGCCTGCAGCTGAGTCCTTGGCTGCGACGGCAGCACTGGCGGCAACCTCTGCTGGCGCTGCAGCTGAGACACTGCGGGCCTGTTCATAATCATGAACAGCCTTCAGATCACTTATCTCACCCTCAGCAGGTTCAATAAATTCATCGCCAGTATCTTTGCCTTCGGCAGTACGACGGTTGAGGTCAGCGGCAACCTGAGCCTGGCGGGAAATTTCACTGCGGGCCTTGGCACGGGCACGCTCAAGGGCCTGAGCACGCTCAGCCTCGAGATCGTTGATATGGGTGCCCTCATACTGGATATCATAATCAATGGCCAGGACGGCAGGACTGCTGAGCATCATGGCCAGCGCCAGTGACAGACAGCTGCGGCGCAGACCGGCCCCGGTACAGTTGCTGCCATACCCTGCGCCCTGTGCGGTATGGGCAGCACATGGTGAGAATGCATCACGCTCAGGTGCTGCACGCTCAGATCCATGAAGAACATAACGCACTGTGCTCTGCAAGGAGCGCAAAAGTTCCATACCAACCTCGAACAAGCCGGCCGCCAAGGGCCCCGCCGGCTCCAATATGATGCCAATAAGTAAAAGAAATGCTGCCCAGGCCGCACATAAAGCCGGACATAAAGCCGGCCAGGCTTTCGCCCCAGCGCCGCCGGCAACAGGGCAGCTGGCGACAGGCCTGCTGACGGCCGACCGTTATCGGGATTACACAGCGCAGCTCTTATTTAAGTACAGCAATGGTCCTGATGACAGATCGCAAACGCAGGCAAAAATCAAAAGGAAGTGTCCTGCATGGCTGGACGCTTACGCCTTGCCAAAGCTGCATGCCCCCCCTGTGTCCGCTGCAGCTGACGTCGCAGCAGTTCAGTTGCTGCAGCTGACGGCATCAGGACTGGCGGCGTCAGACAGGCCATATGACGGCCTGACTGGATGAGGTTTACGTTGCGGACAGCATGTGTTCAGCATGGAATGCCGGGTACTGGGAAAAGGCCGGCGTCCCAGGGCCTTTGCGCAGCGACCTGTCGGGCCGGAAATGACTTATCCTGGGGTCCATGTTGTGACCTGTGGGATCATACTCCAGTATGGCCATTTTTTCTAATTGAGCGGGCCTGAGCCCATAAGTTAAAACCCCGTCAGACTTATATGGTCGGACGGGGCTTTGGGGCTGAGGCCAGGTCTGCTGCCGTACCAGCAAGCCATGGGCGGCATGGCCGCCATGACCAGCCGGGCACAGCCTGGCAGAGCGTGCGGTGACAGGCGCTTTAGAAAGTGGCCGGGTTGAGGAGCACCACACGGCCGCTGCGCTCAGACAGGGCCTGCTGGAGGATTTCCTGATTGATTTCAGGACGCTTGAAGAACTCCTCCTGCTCTTTGGTAAAGGTAAATGGCAGGTTCTTGTCCAGAGTTTCAAATTCCTCTTCGTTCATTGACAGAGGCTGGTGAACCTCAATATAGAGATTGCCCTCGGCATCTTCGGCTGTCTTGATTGGCTCGTTGATAAACTGCACGCGTGTACCTACAGGGACATTGTTGTACAGGTATTCAATGTCCTCATTGCGCAGACGCACACAGCCATGACTTACGCGCAGGCCGATACCAAAGTCAGCATTGGTGCCGTGAATTGCGTACAGACGACCAATGTAGATAGCAAAAAGGCCCATAGGATTGTCAGGACCGGCTGGCCATACTTTTGGCAGAGTTTCACCACGGGCGGCGTACTCGGCATGCATTTTTGCTGTAGGTGTCCAGGTTGGATTGGCGCGCTTGCGCTCCACCCTGGTGGTCCAGTTAAGCGGAGTATCGGTACCAAGCTGACCAATACCAATTGGCAGCACCTCTACCTGATCATTGTGATAGTAGTACAGGCGCATTTCCGGGCTGTTTACGATAATGCCCTGGTGCAGGGTGTCAGGCAGGATAACGCGCTGAGGAATGATGAGATTGGTGCCATTGACCGGAACAATAGGATCGACGCCAGGATTGGCCTCGATAAGATTGGACAGGCCCAGCTGATAGCGTGAGGCCACAAACTCAAGAGTGGTAGTGCCACTGCGGGCAATCTGATAGGTGGTGTCCTCGCCTACTACCACAGTCTTTTCATCATATGGGTAGGCAGCTGCATGAACATTCATACTGGCACTAAAGGCGCCGGCTGTCAGCACCAGAGCGGCGCAGGAAAGTGCCATTTTGCCAAAGGCTCTATCTGACCATGAAGAGGAACAGCTGAACATAATCTCTTACCTGTATATCAATTCTTTTCTCTGCAGCCGGAGGCAGTGCTCTGAGCTCCCGCTCACCTGATTTACTGTCCGGCCGGTGATCACATTACCGGGCCCTGCAAGGCGCCCCAGGGTAAGTGAAATGCATGTGAATGCAGCCATAAAGAGCCTATCTTATCTTTAATACAAGCGCTTTTCCACTGTCAGAGCGCGCACCCGGTACAGCACGTGTTCGCTATCACGGCCCCTGGCCTCCAGACGTACGGCAGGTCACTGGCCGCCTGTCTGCGGCCAGTTAAGCCCTGCCAGCCCGACCGGGCTGTCAGGGCGGGCAGCCGTCCGGGCTGCCTGGTGGCCAGCTGTAACAGTGAGTATTTTCATCACCTGCCCGGCCGCCGGACTTACTGCTACTGCCCGGTTCTGACAGGTACTGACAGCGCGGGGATAAACATTATGGGACCGGCGCTGCAGCCGGTCCGATCCGGTCCTGCCCGGATGCCATTTGTGCCGGCTGCCTTTACGGCGCGCGGCAGTGCATGACTGTGCATGGCTGTGCACTATGGCAAGGCACAGGCTCTGATATGCACCATAATTGGGACTTGTCGGCGCTCACCTGCGTTTTGGCCGGGGCTGCCCATGCCGGAGCGCAGCTCAGGCTTCAGGCCGGACGGCGCCATTACGGCCCGGACAGTACTCCCGGCCGGGCCCTTACTGACGCGGCCGCTGCTGTGGCGACTGTGCAGCGACAGCGGGGCAACAGCCCGGCGACTGGGCGGCAGCTGCGGCCGGGTGGCTTTTTGCAATAGCCCTTAATTCTTTTGGGCAATCATGGCACAATATCCCATCTTAACAACAGTTAAGGTTGAGCAGTACCACGGCAGCCCTGCTGGCCCCATATTAAGAGGACCGGGCGTAGCCCCGGCAGACGACACGGCAGCAGCCGTGAGCGTACCCGGGCAGGTACCTAAGCTCAGTTGTCTGCACTGACACTGTGCCCGTTGCGTATTTACAGGCCCGGACGGGGCCGCAGTACGCAGTCAGGGTGCGGTTTCAGTCTAGACAAGTTAGCTTAGCTCAGCCTTAGAAACAGCCGTCCCGGAGGTACCGGGACGTAAGGCTGCGCCGGCCGGGCATCCCATGGACAGCCCGGCCGCTGTCAGCGAGATTTTGTGAAATTTTGGGAGCAAGTACCTATGGCAACCACCAATGTTGCATATAACCCGCAGGAGCTCGAGTCTGAGGTACAGAAGTACTGGGATGAGCACAAGACCTTCCAGGTGAAGGCAGATTCTGCCAAAGAGAAGTTCTACTGTCTTGTAATGTGGCCATACCCGTCAGGCCGACTGCACATGGGTCACGTTCGTAACTACACCATTGGTGACGTAATTGCCCGCTACCAGCGTCTTAACGGCAAGAATGTAATCAACCCTATGGGCTGGGACGCCTTTGGTCTGCCTGCCGAAAATGCCGCCATTCAGAACAATACCCATCCAGCAAAATGGACCTACGCCAATATTGACTACATGAAGCATCAGCTGGTCTCTCTTGGTCTGTCCTATGACTGGGCCCGTGAGATTCCATCCTGTGCTCCTGAGTACTACAAGTGGGAGCAGAAGTTCTTTACCGACCTGTACCGCAAGGGTCTTGCCTACAAGAAGGTTTCCAACGTCAACTGGTGTCCACACGACAAGACCGTGCTGGCCAATGAGCAGGTAGAAGACGGCTGCTGCTGGCGCTGTGGCACTGCCGTTGAGCTGCGTGAAATCCCTCAGTGGTATCTGAAGATTACCGACTATGCCCAGGAACTGCTTGACGATATTGACAAGCTCGAGGGCTGGCCAGAGCGCGTACGCACCATGCAGCGTAACTGGATTGGCCGCTCTGAGGGTCTTAATATCACCTTCAGCATTGAAAACTCCGATGAGACAGTAGAGGTTTACACCACTCGTCCTGATACCTTCATGGGTGTAACCTACATGGCTATTTCAGCAGGTCACCCTGTTGCAAAGCGTGCTGCTCAGAACAATCCTGAGCTTGCTGCATTCTGCCAGGAATGTCTGACTCACAAGTTTGCCGAGGCTGACATTGCCACCATGGAAAAGAAGGGCATGGCCACCGGCATTAATGCCATTCATCCTTTAACCGGTCAGCCTGTTCCTTTAATGGTAGCCAACTTCGTAATCATGGATTACGGCACCGGCGCTGTTATGGCTGTACCAGGCCACGATGAGCGTGACCATGAGTTTGCCAGCAAGTACGGTCTGCCTGTCAAGCAGGTTATCGCTCCTCTGGACGGCTCTGAAATCGACGTACAAAAAGAGGCCTATGTTGAGCATGGCAAAACTGTAAACTCAGGTGAGTTTGACGGCCTTGATTTCAAGGGCGCCTGGGAGGCTATTGCCAGCAAGCTCGAGAGCATGGGCATTGCAAAGCGTACCGTAAACTTCCGTCTGCGTGACTGGTGTATCTCCCGTCAGCGCTACTGGGGTGCTCCTATCCCAATGCTGACTGTTGAGGAGACAGGCGAGCTCGTACCTGAGGTCGAGGAAAATCTGCCGGTAATTCTGCCAGAGAACGTCAAGATCGACGGCGTTAACAATCCACTGACCACTGACCCTGAGTGGTACATGACCACTTACCAGGGCAAGGCCGCCCGTCGCGAGACCGATACCTTTGACACATTCATGGAGTCTTCCTGGTACTATGCCCGCTACTGCTCTGCTCACTGCACCACTGGCATGGTCGATGACGAGGTCAACTACTGGCTGCCAGTAGATCAGTACATTGGCGGTATTGAGCACGCTGTTATGCACCTGCTCTACTCACGCTTCTTCCACAAGTTAATGCGTGATGCCGGTCTGGTTAAGGGTGATGAGCCATTCAAGCGTCTGCTCTGCCAGGGCATGGTGCTGGCTGATGCCTTCTACTATGTCAAGGACGGTACCAAAGTATGGGTAAGCCCGCTCAAGGCTAAGGTTACCCGTGATGAAAAGGGCAACATTATCGAGGCTGTGGATGATGAGGGTAACTCCCTGACCCACGCCGGCATGATCAAGATGTCCAAGTCCAAGAACAACGGCATCGATCCTGAGGATATGGTCAAGCTCTACGGCGCTGACACCGTACGTCTGTTCATGATGTTTGCCTCCCCTGCCGAGCTGACCCTCGAGTGGCGTCAGTCCGGTGTTGAGGGTGCCCGCCGCTTCATTCTCAAGCTGTGGAACCAGGTAAACGATCTCATCGCTTCAGGTCCACGTGTGGAGCTGGACAAGAGCAAGCTCGATGCAAAGGGCCGCAAGCTGCGCCACATGCTGCACACCACCATTGAGAAAGTAACCGACGACATTGGCCGTCGTCAGACTTTCAATACCGCCATTGCCGCCATTATGGAGCTGCTCAATGAGACTGCCCGTTACGATGGTGATGACGAGACTGCACGTGCTCTGCGCTACGAGATTTACAACACTGTAGTGGTCATGCTCTACCCTATTATTCCTCATATGTGCTTCAAGCTCTATGAGATGCTGGGTAACACTGACGAGCTCGATGAGACCGCTACCTGGCCGGTAGCCGATCCTGATGCCTTAAAGGCCGAGGATCTGCTTATCGTAGTTCAGGTCAACGGCAAGCTGCGCGCCAAGATCACTGTTGATGCCAACATGTCAGAAGATGACATTAAGGCTGCAGCTCTGGCAGATGAGGCCGTAGCCCGCAACCTCGAGGGCAAGGAGCCTAAGAAGGTAATTTACGTCAAGGGCCGTCTGGTCAATATCGTAATTTAATACAGTGCCCGCGCTGCACCTGGCGCCGGGCCAGAGCCCGGCCCCTGCAGCGTCTGCATGCCCACAGCCCGCCTTTATGGCGGGCTTTTTTATGCCCCCATGTGGCATTATAATGAGCACTCATTCATATATCAGGGCTCACGGCCCCTAAGTGCCGGTGCCGGTGCCGCCGCGCTTCAGGCGGCAGCTCCAGGCACATGGCCACCTGGCCGTGGCCACAGGCTCAGCCTGATGGTCAGGCCATGGCCGCCCCCTGCCAGGCCTGAAGGCCTGCACAGACAGTTTTATCGTGGAGTTAAACCACTATGCTCTCAGGAATTTTTTCATCAGCTCCGGCAGCACTGCGTCGCAGTACCTCTGTGCTCGGCCGCGTCCTTGCCGCGCCGCTGCGTGCCTTTGCCATGACAGGCCGCGCCGCCTCAATGCCTGTACGCATGCTGGCCGTGGCCGCCGCCACCGGAGTACTGGTAAGTGGCTGTGGCTTTAATCTGCCCAATCAGGCCCCTCTTGATGAAACCATTCCTGAAATTGTAGTCACAGGTGATTACAACAGTGACTTCTACCGCAAGGTAATTTTGCGCCTCAAGGCCAATGGCGTACGTGTCCATGCCCAGTCGTCAGACTATGAGCCGGAAAATAACGGCACCATCCCAAGCCTGATGATTCCTCATCCTGACATTTCCGACAATGTGGTATCGGTAAACTCCCGTGCCCAGGCCATTGAAAATGCCATTGTGATTTACGTGGCCGCCACCCTGAGCGTACCTAATCACCGTCCTATAGTGATGCGCAACTCCATTACCCGCTCAGTACTTAACAAGCCAGGTCAGTCTCTGGCAGCTGACACTGAAAAGAGTACAGTTATTGAAGAAACCTTAAGCCAGCTGGCTGACGACCTGGTCTTCCGTCTTGGCTATCTGGGCCGCTCTACCGACCCTGATGTGGCCGTGCCTCAGCCTTATGAGCTGCTATCTTCCGATGAGGAAAGCATCGATCCGGGCGAGCGCTCTACCGGCATGACTCTCATTGAGGCCCTGCAGGCACAGGACAGCTACGAAAGCGCCACCGGCACTGTTGTGACCCTCGATCAGCTCGACAATGGCAATGCCCTGCTGCGCCGTACTCCGGCCACCGCAGCTCCTGTTGGCGCGCCACTGCCAGGAGATCCTGGTGAGCATGTACGCAAGGCCCGCAAGTGGGAGCTGCCTGATGTGCGCCCTGAGCGTCTGCACAAGGCACCAGTAGCACCATACTGATGTCCAGCCCCATTGAGGGCCGTCCGTAGCCCTGCCCCTGAGGCCTGCAGCAAGAAGGGTGCCGCCTGCCGGAGACCTCCTGCAGGCGCGTCAGCGCATGATGGGGCTATGCATGCTGTGGCAGCACACGCTGCCGCAGGCAGCGGCGACCGGTACGTGATATTTATTCATTGTGAGCCAGCCTGAGTGCCGGGCACTGAAGTGCCATGCAATCAGGCTTCACTGTCATAAAGAGGCATGCAGCGCGCCCTGACCAGGTCAGGCGCGCAGCGTGTAACCTGCCATCAGGCGCCTGTGCGCCCCTGAGCCTGAGGAAAAGCACTATGGCCTCCACTAAAACTGCCCAGAGCGATATTTACCTTATCTGCTGTGATGATCCCATGCTCAGGCTGGAGCGCTCTACGGACCTGATTACCAGAGCCCGCAAGGCCATGCCTGATGCCGAGTTTCTGCTCTACACATTTTCGGAAATCAGCGGGCCCGGTGGCCCCAACCTCAAGGAAATTGAGTCGGAAATGGCCGATCCCGGCCTTTTTGGCGGAGACCGCATTATCAAGATTGTGCTCAGGGACTATGATGCCACTGCCGTAGAGCTCTTTAAGGTTATTGCCGCTTCTTTCCGTCCCGGCCTCTTTGTCATTGTGGAAATGAACCGCATTAACGCCTCACTTAACAAATGCGAGCCTAAAAACCCTGATGAGCTGCGCAAATTTGCCAGCTTTGTGGCCGGTTCCGATGGTGCCCGCGCTCTTGAGCAACAGAACAGCGGCAAGAAAAAGAAAGAGAGCCGTGGTACCCGTGGCGGCATTGAGGCCCGCAAAAAGGAGGCCCTTGCCTGGCTTAAGGGAGCCGGTGCCAGCATTGAAATTATCTATCCGCCTGAGGGCGAGCAGCTTAAGAGCTGGATTACCACTGATGCCCGCAAATATGGTCTGACCATCAGCCCTGAGGCCCTTGATTACATTGCCAGCGCCTGTGACAACAATCTTATGGTCATAGACCAGTCCCTGCAGCTCATGCAGCTGCTCAGATCGGAAAGCTCCACCTCAGGCCCGCTTACTCTTGATGAGGCCGATACCTACTTTGCTCAGGATGCCCGCTATACAGGCTATGAGCTGCCGGTAGCCATACTCAATGCCGAGCCGCTCAAGTCCCTCAATATCATCAGCTCATTCTGCTCAGCAGAAAATTCAGGCCTGAACACAGCCCTAAACCTGCTCATCATGCGCCTTGATGAAAGCCTCAATGCCGTATACAGAGGCAAGATGGAAAACATAGGCAATGCCGACGATCGCAGCATTACGGCCTTTTTCATGAAGAACAATATCAAGGTACGTCAGGCTCAGGACGCCCATCTCAAGGCTATCAGAAAGATGCCGGTTGAAATGCTCAACTTCCTTACCAGCTGCCTTGCCGAAGCATCCCAGGCCTACTCCAATTATGATCTGGAGCGCGCCTACCTGGCCCTGCAGCGCATGGCCCTGGGCCGCCACCGTGAGGCCCACTGCCTCAACACCACCTTTGCCTGATCTGCCCACCTGCCATGGCCACCTGCCATGGCAAGGACCATAGCCGAACCATGTCAGACAAAGTCAGGAGACTATACCGTGGCTCAGCTACAGCCCCGGCACAGACAGAGCAATGATGAACACGCGGAGGCCTGATGAAACGCATTGCCTATTACGGCGGCTCTTTTAATCCCGTACACATGGGCCATATCAGAACAGCCCAGCAGGCAGTAAAAGAGCTGGAGCTGGACATGCTCTACTTCATGCCCAATGCCGTACCGCCGCATAAAAGCGCCCTTTATCTTGACTACCAGATAAGAGTACAGCTCCTTGAGCTGGCCCTTGCCGATGTCAGGGCCGCAGCCTCAGCCGCCCCGTCCTCCCAGTACGGCACAGCCATCTCATCTCCAGCCATTGATGACAGCAATGCCGACAGTACCGCCGACAGCGCCGTCGGTGGCGCCGCTGCAGGCAATAAAGCTGATGAGGACGCCGGCACAGCCTCCCGCATGGACATCTCGCTTGTTGAGCATGATCCCACCATGAAGCACTTTACCCATGGCACTCTGACGCGCCTCAAAGAGCTTCATCACGATGCAGACCTGATCTTTATTCTGGGCATGGACTCGCTGCTCAAGCTTGATACCTGGAAAAACTGGGACCGCCTTATCGACCTTGCGTCCATTGCCGTGCTGACCCGCCCGGGCTACAGCCTTAATGACCTGCCCCCGGCAGTGCGCGAGCATATCAATACAGTCAACGCCCGCCATGCACAGCACCGTCTGCCTGACAGTCAGCCTGACAGCCATGCTCCCGTCCCGGGCCATGGCACAGCCCCAGGCACTGCCACTTGCACTGGGACAGCCACTGCCAGTGCCAATGGCATGGGCATGGGCATGGGCATGGACCATGGTCAGTCCGCTCACAGCTGCGATGGCGCTGCGGGAAACAGCTTTATCTTCATGAACAATGCCGACTTTGATATCAGCTCCACTGAGCTCAGAGCTCTGCTGAACACTCCTGAGCTGGATCTGAGCCCTGAGCAGCAAGAACAGCTGGCCAGATATCTCAGTCCCTCAGAACTTAATGCCATCAGGAAGCTGGGCCTTTTTGCCCCTGCTGCCCCATAAATATCAGTCCAGCCTGGCACACCTCCCGGCACAGCTACCGGCACAGCGCCTCCTGTGGCCTGTGCTATCATTACGGCACTGTCTGCCCGCCAGACCGGCTGTTGCAGCACAGGCGCAAGCGCCCTGCCGCGCAGTAAAGCCGCCAGCCGCTGGCCACAGACTGCGGCCGCGCGGCCTTGCGGCTTTGCGTTATGGCTGCAGGCCGGCCTCAGGTGAGGGCGGCCTGCCCGTGAAATTGTCTAATTTAGGTTTTTGCTATGGAAGCACATGAGTTTGATCAGAAACTGCCCGCCCTTATTCTTGAGTATGCCGCTTTTACCGAGGGACTTAAGAGCTCGGTAACGGCCGCCCGTATTGGCGCTACCAGCCTTAAGAATGCCAGCGGCAAACCTGCACCTAAGTGGCCTTATGATCAGGTTTACATGTGCATCAATGGCGTCTTTTACATGAACTACAGGCTCAAATATCCACAGCTTGAGCCTTATATGGAACACGCAACTGAAGAATATTACGAGGCTGAGCAGCTGTGTGCCGTTCTTGCCTGGGAAAAGCTGCGCAGTATTTACCATGTGGAGAAAACCCAGTGGGATGAAAGTCAGCTTGATGTGCCGGCAACAGCTTTTGCCCATATGCCTCAGTGGGCCATGTGTATCAACATCACCAATCAGGACATGATCTGGGATGATAAAAAGCCTTATGGCATTATCTTCCATCGCAGCTTTGGCATCATGACTCCGGAAAACAGCGATGCAGCTGACTCCGCCGTTGACGGTGAGCCTGCCGGTGCCCCTAACAATCTGAGCTCAGTAATAATTCTTGAGGACGGCACCTTTGTGCAGGGACCTTTTGTGGACCTGACCTTCAAAGGCACGGTAAACGAATTCCTCGAGCAGTTTACAAAGGGCATTATTATCGAGTGTAGTGATGCTGAATCATGCAGTGACAAGGACAAGGCCATAGTTATTGAGAACCTTCAGTCCTACGATAAAATGGCCCGCCGTGCCCTGTGCATATATCTGCACCTGCTCAACAATATGGGCAGTCTCGTTGATGCCTCAGGCAAGTCCGTAAAGGCACCGGGCAATCCTCAGCCAACCAAAACCAAAAAGGGCATGCGTCTGTTTGGCGCTGACCACACTTTCTGCGCCTGGGTCAAATAAGCCAGGCCGCATAACACCACTCCCACCAGGCGCGCCCCAGTCTGACCATAACGGCCCCCAGTGCGGCCCGCCCAGTCCACAATGCAGCCATTTGAGCTGCACCTTACGGCCCTGAAGCATCAGCCCCTGGCTGCACTTTACGGGCCTTTGTTTTTCTTCGACCAGGCTGTTTCCCATGTCCAAGCGCTCCGCATCCTCAGGAAAATCAACCGGCAGGTCATCCCGGGCCTCTGCAGCTCCAGCCACAGCCCCAGACGCTGACACCAGCATCAGTGCGGCAGCTGCAGTCACTGGCACCGCCAGCTCTGGCGCAGATGCAGCAAGCTCGCGAGCCGCTGCGGACACTGGCAGAGGCCCTGGCAGTGCGGCTCACACTCATGACAGCCATGACAAAGAGCCCTTTGAGCCCGGTCTTTTTGCCGGGCTTGAGGGTGACTTTGGCCGTGATGAACCTGAAGAAGAGCAACCATCTCAAAGCCGGTCCGGCAAAGGACAGAGATCTCAGTCAGACAGGGGTGCCAAAGGCAAACGCGCTACCAGAGGCAAGAGTCGCTCTGGAGATGGCAGCTCAAAAGATCAGAGCATAACTGACGCTGAGGCAGATGATTCAGGCTCTGTAGCCGTCGATACGGCAGCCGGTGAAAGCGCCTCAGGCAGCGGCAAAGGCGCATCCGGCCGCAAGGCCAGTGACTCTGGCAGCAAGGGCGGGAAAAAGAGCAGCCGTGCCGGATCGGGCAAGGGTAAGAAAAAGGATAAAGATCCGCTGCCTCAGTCTGATCTCTATGACAGTCTGCCTGAGAGCATGAAGCGCATGGCTCAGGGCATCAAGCCTGAAGAGCCGCCACCACCTCCTGAGGAGGATATTAAGCGCTGGGTAGCTCAGGCAACCCGTGCAGAGGCCCCTGATCCTTTTGAGGCCGTAATGGGCTCCGATCCGATCAGCCGGGCCAGCAATCCCATAGGAATTGGTTCATTTTTCCAGGATGATGAGGAAAATGATGCCTCCTATGTGGTGGATGAAAACTCGCGTCTGCGCTACCGTCCTACAGAAAAGCAAAAGCGCCTGCTTGAGAGCATGCCTCCGGTGCTCGATGCTGAGGACCTGCGTGAGCGCCGTCATGACAGAAGCTTTAAAAGCAGTGCCGAGCTTGATCCCTCGGTAGACCTTACTGAGCTTGAACTGCTGCGCAAGCGCAGGCTGTGGGAGCGCTTTTACCGACGCCTTGAAGAAAGGCTGCGCGATGAAGATGAGCAGCGCCGTCAGGGTACCCATGCCGAACTGCAGGTAGAGCGCATGAACTCTACCTCAAGTGATTACTTTGGTCCCAATCTGCTGGCCACCGAGGGCCGTGGTTCCCAGTCATTTTTTGCCGAATCTGATATCAGGGCGGTAAATGACAGCAATTATGTGGACGAAAGTAATTCGCGTATCCATATTCCCAACACCATGGATCCGCCGCGCCCGCTTTTTATCACCACTCATCTGGAGCGCCCGGCCAAACCAAATCTGCGCTCACTGCTTGAGAGCACCTACGATGACCTGGCTCCGCTAAAGCAACCGTCAGCCCCGCCAGCTTCTGCCGCCGCAGCAGCTGACGCTGCCGCCACAGCCCGGGACGCCGCTGCAGCAGCTGCGTCCCGTGTGCCAGCTGCTCAGGCGGAGGCGACTGATGCTGCAGCCGGTTTGACTGCAAAATCGGCAACTGATGGCGTTGTGCCTGAGGGTGTGGTCAGAATGCATCCTGCTGCCCGTCGGGCAGCGAGCAGTCCTGCTGGCGTAAGGCGCAGTGAGCTTGATGAGATGGTACGTCGCGGCACGGCAGCCGTAGAGGCGGACAGCCCGGCTGGCTGCAGCCACAGCGCCGCAGGCAACAGCCACAGCGCCGCTGGCGGCGCTGCTGGCGGTGGCAACGTACGCGAGGTGCGCCTGGGCATTGAGGCTGCAGCCCGTTCGCACTCAGGTGAAGAGGCTCAGGGCAAACATGCTGCCTGTGAGAGCCTGATGAAAGCTGTCAGTCAAAGCCGCCGTCATTACAGCCTGCATGTCTCAGGCCGGCTCACAGGATCACCTGCTGCCGGTCTTATGACCATGCAGCAGCAAATCTGTTTTGTTGTTGATCTCACGGGTATGCCCTGCATGCCGCTTAACCGTGATGAGGCTGACTTTCTGATTGCTGCCGGTGAGGCCGATGCTGTAGAGGATGACGTTATCAGACTGCGCATGCGCCGTGATGACGCCCTGCCTAATGAAAGTTATGTTCACGATCTGACATCTGCTGCACTGGATATTCCGCCACCTGGCTCCATACGACTGCTGGTAGAGCTTGGTGACTGTGCTCTGTTGCGTGTAGTTAATGGGCAGGAGCTTATCCATCAGGAAAAATGGCTGCTGCCACCGCTGCTTGATGATATCTGCCATGGCCGCCTGACTGAGGTCGATGAGGACAGTGAAGACAGCTCCCGCCCTGACCGGTCTGACTCCTCCTCAGCCGATACAGAGAAGACGGGCTCACAGGAGGCTTGCTGTCATAAGACATCCTGTCAGGAGCTGGCCACTGAGGAACTGTCAGGGCCGTGTGCTGGAAACATGAGCGCATTAGCTGGAGCACCTGGCACCTTCTTTGGTATCGACTGGGAACACAGCGGTGTTCAGGACTACCTGCAGCTGCGTGCTCAGTCTGTAAAAGCTGAAGTGGCGGCGTCTGATGACGCTGAGGATAAGGCATATGCCTCCGGGACTGAGGCTTGCGGAGTGGCTGGACGGGTGGCTGGCTGTGCCGCCCTTGACGGCATGAGCATGAGTTTTGGCGATGGCAGTGAGCCTGAACTTGAAGAGTCATTGGCCGACGCAGTTAACAGTCAGGTCAGGACTGCACGGCCGCGCTGCATGATGCGCCTTGCTGACGGAAGGGAGATTGATCTCAACAGTCCTGAGTTTGAAAGGCAGCTTAACAATCTGCTGGGCGACTACTGCCGCGCTCTTGCCGGACGTGTCACCCGCCTGCGCAGCCTTATGCCGGTCTCCACTGTGGAGACTGCTGCATTAAGCTACAATTACGATCGCATTTTCACCAGCTGACCAGGCCACAACTGGCAAGGTTAAGGCCCTGATTACTAAGCCGGCCTGTATGTCTGGCTCCAGAGCCTGAGCCCCATGGGCCTGACATTTAACTGGTAACGCTACACGTGTCTGACAACGGACCTGACAGAGGAAATAAGCCATGGAAAAACATGACCAGGAATTTATCACTTCCCTGATCGACTATTGCAATGACAGGCTCGAGCTCATCAGTGAGTTTGATACTCTGGCTGACAACTTTGCGGCTCTGTTTGCCTGCCATGAGCGCATGAGCGCTGCCCTGCCAGCCGTAAACAGTACCCCTGTGTCAGATGAGCGCTCAGGCAGTGATGCCGACGAGTCAGGAGCGAGGGAAGACAATGCTCCGGTATTAAATGACAAGGGTGAAGAGCTTACCGGTGCAGCTCTGGAGGCTAACCGCGTTATCAGCGCTATCCTTGACCAGTATAAGAAAAAGACCGCCGCCCGCAGTAACAACTCTGGCAAAGCCAAAGCAAAGAGCAAGGCCCGAGACGCTGCTGCAGACAGCTCTGCCAAGGGCAAGGGTAATGGCAAGGTTAACGTTAATGGCAAGGGCAAGGGCATGGCCACAGGCAATGCTCATGAAGCCGGTGCAAAAGGCAGTAATGGCCACAGCGGTGGTCAGGCTGATAAGGCCCATGCTCAGGATAAGGGCAAGGCAAAGGGCTCTGCCCGTCCATTTGCTGTCAGCCTTGATGAAGTATCCCATCCTGAGAGTGTTTATGCCGATTACTATGAATTTGCCGGTATCTTTACTGAAACAAAGGATAAGGAGCAGCTCTTTGGTGAGTTTTTAAATCCTGAAAGTGAAGATCACGACACTCTCTTTGAGAACATTGGTATTTTTACCCATGTGCAGACTGCAGCTCTTAACCGTCAGGTAATTAAGGTAAATGAGGATGCCAGCCGCTACTGCGACCTCAACAACCTGCTCAATACCTGCGATGTACTGAGCTCACTGCCATGCTGGAATGTGATTCTGGACCTTTCGGCCCTTAAAGATTGCGGTCCTGTTCAGGGCATGATGTTCTCCCGCCTTACTCTGGTACGTCCTGACAAAGCAGAACAGCCATTTACCTCAGCTGCAGCCGATGAGGCCTTTTTCCTTGAAGAGCCGGCTCTGGCACTGTTAATTGACGGTACCTGGGAAAGCATAGGCATGGGTGCCCTGCTTGATAATGACCGCACAGTAAGTGACCTGGTTCGTGAGCTGGCCTCGAACATCAGCAACTGGACTTACAAAGAGGGAGATATCCCTACTCTGTATGAGCGCGAGCAGCTGCCAGAGCCGGACTGGGATGAGACTGAGCATATTATCGACCCGGCCTTAAGCAAGGACAGACTGGCCACAGCCCTGTACCACGCTTTCCGCTATCTGGTTCATGTCATTACTCATACCGAGCAGCTCAAAGATGAAAAGGGCAATACCGCCCTGCCATCAAACTACAGCGGCCCGGCCCTGCCAGCAGACAGTGAGAAATTCATCGAGGTCCTCAAGGCCCGCCTCAAGAGCGAAGAATTCAGCGTACTGACCTTCTAACCACTAACAGACCACCATCGCGCAGCATGACTGCCATGCTGGCCATCATCGCGCTGTCCCACTGCCAGACTGGCCGTACGCACGACTGACAGGCTGCAAGCCATGATTCCAAGTATCCATGAATGATGGATGCCCGGGAAGCCGGACAGCCAGGCTCACCTGATACCAGACAGTAAGACAGCCATGTGAGGCTGATAAGCTATTTGTAGGCATGGCTTTATTACAAGCCTCTGCAAAGCAGCAGCTGGTGCCGTCTCCATCATGGTAAGCAACGCAGCTAATTATCACTCAGGGGCGCAGTCTGCAGGGCATAACACAGCCCATACAAATGGCAGCGGCAGCTCAGGTCTGAGCCTGTCTCCATGCTCAGGGCCGGTTTATACCGGCCCTGCTGCATTTCAAGAGCAATAGCTCTGCAGCTGCACCAGCCTGGCGGCAGATGCACCAGGCTGCATTTCCGGGCCAGCTCATCTCTTTCTTTGCTCCGACTCATGCTCATGAGTCATACTGCAGTTTTATAAAGCTCTATGCTGTGCTCAGTCCAGGACAACAGTGACATAATCATGTCCCCTGTTCTACTGGCTGATCCATGACAGTTAATACAGATTCAAGGCTCTGGCCGCTGCACGTTATGGCTGCACTGACCTCATGTTGTGCCCTTGCACCATGGGGCCCTTATTCATGGCAAAAGCTCTTGCAAAATCGCCCCTTGTGGGGTATAAACTATCGATTTTGTTCACCAGTGGCTGCAAAGGCCTTTTATTGGCTGAAACTGACATAATTCAGAGGGAAAAGTACTCTGAAGATGCCTGCGGTGACATCCCGGGATGACAGTTCCCGGAGAGTTAAGATTAATTTAGGAAGTATTTTCTTTGTACAGCTCAAAAGATTACACCACTGAGCAGCTCCTTGAGCTTGCCCTTGCCTCTCTTGATTCCTCCAAGGCTCAGGACACTGTCCATATTGATGTTCATGAGCACTGCTCCATTGCCGATGTCATGGTAATCACCACCGGTACCTCCAACCGTCATGTCAGCGCCATGGCAGACCGTCTGGTTGAGTATCTGGCCAAACACGACATTCACGGCGTATCTGTCTCAGGTGAGCAGGAAGGCAAGTGGGTAATTGTTGATATCGATACCGTAATGGTACACATCCTTCAGGAAAGTGAGCGTCAGCGTTATCAGCTGGAAAACCTCTACAAGTGCATGGCCGCAGGCCTCACCGAAGACGAGGCCTGATACTGAGGCGGCAGCAGCAATGAAATTTATTCTTCTGGCTGTAGGCACCAAAATGCCAGCCTGGATTACTACCGGTTTTACCGAGTATCAGAAGCGTATGCCTCCCCACATGCAGCTGGTTCTTCAGGAGATTGAACCGGTGCGCCGTACAGGCAAGAGCACCTCGGACAAGGCCAGGGAAATCGAGGCCAAAGCCATTCTTGAAGCTCTGCCAAAGCGTGCCCATGTGGTAGCACTTGATGAACATGGCCGCCAGTACACCTCAATGGAGCTGGCCGACAAAATTCATGACTACCAGCAGCTGGGCAGCGATGTGGTTATCATCATTGGTGGTCCTGAGGGACTGACCCGTGAGGTGCTTGATCGGGCCAATGAAACCATTTCCCTGTCAAAGCTGACCCTGCCTCATCCGCTGGTACGCGTATTCATTGCAGAAACGCTCTATCGCGCCTACAGCATAGACGCTGGCCTGCCTTATCACCGTGCCTGACAGATAAGCCGCCCAGGTCCGGACCTGACTCTACGCCTGAGCACGGCTTACAGCGCCCGCGCCACAATGCACTCGCGCCACCCGGCGCTGGCAAAACCGGTCCATTGTCCCATGCTAAGCCAGCATAAGTGCTGGCACTGCGCAGGCATAACCGGTCCATGGCCCCATGCTCAGTCTGCATAAGTGCGGGCACAGCGGCAGTTCAGGCCTTATCATCAGGCTGTCAGTCTGTTAATCATTGACATAGTCTGTAAGTCTGTTTTTCGATGAACCTGCCTGATACTTTGAACTTTCAAAGTGGCAGGCGGTCATAAAATAAATATCCTGGCCATAAGGTAAGGTCTTCGGCTTACCAGAGAACTGTTTCGTTATGGACGGCCAGGCAGTGGCTTATCCCCCATGAGGTCAATCAGGCCGGTGTGCGGGGTATTTGTTCTGTGATATTGCGGCTCATGTCAGCCAGCAGGCTGCATGATATTGCCCGGATTAGGTACAGGCCCTCTTTCCTCTTCAATCCGTCTCTGACTGACTGCCAAAGCAGCTGCAGAGCCCTTTGTGTGTATTCAGGTAGCCTTCGTGTTGTTCAAAAAGCGCAAACCAAAGAAGCGTTCGATTTTCCAGGAAAAGGTCGAGAAGGTAAAAAGACCTTCTTCCCAGTCAGGCGTAGACAAAAGTGAAGAGCAGGAAGTCCGCATTTTCAGACTGCGTGTATTCCTGGGCTGCCTGGTCGTAGCTCTGTGCTTTTTAATTCTCTTTGGCAACCTCTACTATCTTCAGGTCATGTCCCATGAGGACTATCAGACCCGCTCCAATGTAAACCGTATTCGCGTACTGCCAGTAGTCCCGCAGCGCGGCATTATCTACGATCGCAATCATGTGGTACTGGCCGAAAACCGTCCGGTATTCCATCTTATTATCTTTCCAAACAAGGAAATCTCCACCCTCGATACGGTCAGAAACCTTGACCGTCTGATGAAGCTTGGCCTTACTCAGGCTGACATTGACAATATTCTGGCTCTGTCACGTACCCGCCAGCGTTTCAAGGGTGTGGAAATTGCCGACTCTCTCAGTGAAGATCAGATCTCCACTTTCTCAGTAAACCGTCACAAGTACCCTAACGTTCAGATTTCCTCTGATCTCAAGCGTTACTATCCTTTTTCCAGCACTACTACCCATGCTATTGGTTATGTTTCCCGTATCAATGCTGATGACGTGGAAAAGCTGACCGAGCAGGGCAAAATTGAAAACTACGAAGGCACCTCTGCCATCGGCAAGCTGGGTATTGAGCGCTTTTATGAAGATGAGCTTCACGGTACTACAGGATCACGCGAGGTTGAGGTTAACAGCCACGGCCAGATTCTGCGTACTCTCAAGTACAACCCTCCTGTACATGGGCGCGACATCACCCTGACTCTGGACATACGTCTTCAGTACTATGCCCAGGAGCTGCTTGGTGACATGAAGGGAGCCATTGTAGCCATGGAACCGGCTACAGGCGGTATTCTGGCTTTCTACTCCAATCCATCTTACGACCCTAATCTGTTCGTACGCGGTATCCGTACCCGTGAGTATTCAGCTCTGCTCAATAACCCGGGACGACCTCTTATTAACCGTGTTACTCAGGGTGGCTACTCACCGGCCTCCACAATCAAGCCGCTGCTTGCCATCATGGGTCTGAACGAAGGTCTTATTACCCCTACCAGCTCGTTCTTTGGTGGACCATCTTTCAGTCTGCCAGGCTCTACCCACCGCTTCCGTGACTGGAGAGCATGGGGTCACGGCTGGCTGGACGTATACCGTGCCATTTCTCTTTCGGCCGATACTTTCTTCTATGACCTTGCTCACAGGGCTACCATTGATACTATTAACAAGTATCTTGATCTCTATGGCTTTGGTAAGGCCTCTGGTATCGATATTCATGAAGAGTCCCTTGGTATCAATCCATCTCAGGAATGGAAGCTCCGCCGTTATAAGCAGGGCTGGCATATAGGCGATACTATCCCTATCGGCATCGGACAGGGCTACTGGACCACTACTCTTATTCAGCTGGTCAAGGCCAATGCCATGCTGGCTAACCATGGCCGCTTTGTTACCCCGCATCTGATGAAAGATGTGGTTGACCCAAAGAGCATGAGCATCATCCATAACTTTGAAGATCCTGACACTGGCAAGAGACTTAAGGTCAAGGACAAGAGTTATTTTGATGTGGCTCGTGCCGGCATGTACCTTGTTATCAACAGCTCTGAGGGCACAGGTCGCCGTGCCTTTGCCAAGACCGAATACAAGGCCGCCGGCAAGTCCGGTACCGCTCAGATTGTGGCCATCAAGCAGGGCGAGAAGTATGACGCCAACGCCCTGAAGACCGAGCACCGTGATAACGCACTGTTTGTAGCTTTTGCCCCTTACTACCGTCCACGTATTCTGGTGGGCATCATTCTTGAGAATGAAGGTGGCGGTTCCTCTGTAGCAGCACCGGTAGTACGCAAGATCATGGACCGCTACTTTGAGCTCTACCCATCAGGTTACATGGGCGAAAAGGTCCCACAGACCATCAAATTTGGCATGGGTGGCACAGTAGAGGTCAAGTAGTGCAGCTGTTTACAACTGAGCGCAAACTCATGCTCGAGGCCCACTGATCACGTGCAGTCGTCTGGTATCTGCTGTCAGAGCAGGTAACAATGCATGTAAACAATGCACGTAACCAATGCAGTACAGTTGCTAATCCTTTTTAATCTCCCCCTGACTGAGGGCAGGACAAATGGCAAAATCAGATTTTGACGCTTTTGAGAGAGCCAATGGCGGAAAGAAGCTGCCGCTGCTGGTGCGCTGGCATATTGATCTGCCACTGCTTATTGGCCTGCTTATGACCCTGGGCCTGTCTCTTTTTGTCCTGTATTCTGCCTCAGGACAGCATATTGAAATGCTGGAGCGTCAGGTGGTGCGTACCAGCATGGCTTTCCTTGCCATGGTGATTGTTGCGCAGGTACCGCCTAAATTATTGGCCAAGACAGCTCTTTATACCTACATTGTATGTCTGGGCTTTCTGCTGATGGTGGAGCTCTTTGGTGATATCTCCAAAGGCGCACAGCGCTGGCTTAATATCGGCTTTATGCGTATTCAGCCATCTGAGTTCCTAAAGCTCACCATGCCTTTGACCATTGCAGCTTTCCTCTCCCGCGAGAGCATCCCTCCACGCAAGATAAATATCATTATTGCCTTTGTTCTGGTGGCTGTTCCTACAGTGCTCATCGCCATGCAGCCTGACCTTGGTACCGGTATTCTGGTAGCAACCTCAGGTATTATTGCCATATTCCTTGCAGGCCTGAGCTTCTGGTGGATTGGTGGAGGCGTGGTACTTGGTGCTACGGCGCTGCCTATCATGTGGAATTATGTGCTTCACGACTACCAGAAACAGCGCGTACTGACACTGTTGAACCCTGAACGAGACCCTCTGGGAGCTGGCTACCACATCATCCAGTCCAAGATTGCTATTGGATCAGGAGGTATCTACGGAAAAGGCTGGCTGCAGGGCTCACAGTCCCAGCTGGACTTCCTGCCAGAGCCTCATACCGACTTTATTTTTGCTGTGCTGGCTGAGGAAACCGGACTTATAGGCTTTATTATCCTTATGTCCATTTACCTCTTTATCATTGCCCGCTGTGTCTATATCAGCTTTAACGCCAGAAGCAACTTTGACCGTATCCTTGCCGGCACCTATACCTTTACCCTGCCTTTCTATATATTCATCAATATCGGCATGGTAAGCGGCATTCTCCCTGTAGTAGGTGTACCGTTGCCAATGGTCTCATATGGCGGAACGTCCATGATTATTCTGGCGATTACATTCGGCATCATTATGTCGATTCACACGCACAAGAAAATCAGTATCTTCGCCAAAAACACCTGACCAAAAACACTTTCCAAATCTTTTAAGAACATTTTTTCACAGGCTCACCCTCACGGGTGAGCCTTTATTTTTCTTTATCTTTGTCCCTGCCCCTTAGCCTTTGCCCCTGCCACTTACAATCCCCCTGTCCTGCCCTGTCCTGCCCTGAACCGAACTGGCATACCGTACCCTTTCGCACTGGCCCAGCACAGAGCCGCCCGGCCGTACCTTTCCTAACCTGTCCCACCATAATCAGCCGAGCCTTGCGCCTGTATTACATGCAAGGAAGTCATAGTCTTATGCAAAAACATGATCGCTCTACAAATCATTTTAAATTGGCATCAAACGAACTCATCCATATACAGTGAGCCATGATTTTGTCTATGAAACGCTCAACATGATTAGAAACACACCAATTTAAATACTATTATGAGGACACTGCAAATATCTTATTGAGCATAAAGATATATTGCATAAAAGCCATATATATCGGTATTTGCGCAAGATCTTACGCCAAAATTGTCACATCTATATTTGATAGATTAACTGAAGAAAATCCATATGTTACAGGTAACGAAGAGCGATAAATACTCAATGCAATCATGTCCGTTAAGGATGCGAGAGTATTTAAATTGAGCAGACGTATCGACAGTTGCATGCTTAGGTCGTACGCTGCCAGGAGAGATCAAGAGGTTATCATGGCTATTTATGTCAACACAAACATATCCAGCCTCAATGGTCGTCGCTATCTGAACAATGTACAGAATCAGCTGACGACAACCTACCAACGCCTGAGTTCAGGTCTTCGAATTAATTCTGCCAAAGACGATGCTGCTGGTTTGCAGATCAGCTCACGTCTGACCACTCAGATCAACGGTTTAAATCAGGGTAACCGCAACGCAAACGACGGCATTGCTTTCGCACAGACCGCCGAAGGTGCCATGGATGAAATTACTGGCATGCTGCAGAAAGTACGTACCCTTGCAGTACAGGCCAATAACGGCACCAACACCACAGAAGATAAAAAGGCTCTTAGTGCCGAAGTAGATTCACTTCTTGAAGAAGTGCAGCGCGTAGTCCAGCAGACCACTTTTGGTGGTAAAAGCATCCTTAATGGACAGCAGAAAAACTCCCTTTATGGTATTGCAGCAAATGGCGGTGCTGCAGGCAACGATGCCAAGATCTCATTTCAAGTAGGCGCAAACAGTGGTGACACTATCGAGCTTACAATGAAGAACCTTGGTCTTGTTAGCATACCGATATTTTGGGGAATTATGTAGACTTATAAAATAATGAAAATGGCCGAATAAAAATGAAATCAATTATGAGCACTTGCCATGAATAAAATTGATGAAAGAACCCCGCTTGCTGCA